>NZ_CP040825.1:300000-600000 GCF_006228185.1 Mycoplasma nasistruthionis
TCTATGTGGTTCTAAGTCTTTGATGTCATATCCATCAAATTTAATTTCTCCACGTGTGGCTCATTCAAAACCACCTAATAATCTTAAAATTGTTGTTTTTCCAGAACCTGAAGGTCCTAACAATGTAACAAATTCACCACGTTTGATTTTTAAGTTAATGCTGTGTAGAACTGTTTTGTCTTGAAATTCTTTAACAACATCAACTAATTCAATAACTGGTTGTTCGGCTTTTAATTCTGATAATTTAGCCATAAAATTCCCCTTTCTAAAATTAAATAATTAAATTAAAAAATCTTAAAGGGAGACACGATCATATAAATTTTCACTGTATTCTTCAACATCAGAACGCAATGCTGGATATTCAATATCATTGAAGTTTATCATTACGTTTTTAATCGGAAGAATTTGGATAAACATTGCCTTATTTTTCATATTTAACAATTATAGCAACTGCACGTTAAATTGCATTAAAAAAGTTATAAAAATTTAGCAAATTTATTTCAAAATTCATAACTAAATTTGCTAAATTCAAAATTGCTTTTGAAAAATATTTTTGTGATTTTCAAAAGCAATTGGGTTTTAAAATTTATAATTAAATTATGAACAAAATTTATTTACACACTAACACCGAATATTCATTTTTTAATTCAACAATCAGAGTTGAAGAATTAATTAAATTAGCAGTTGAAAATAAATTAGAATATTTAGCTTTGACTGACTTTGAAAACCTATTTGCTTTGCCTTTTTATTTTAAAATGCAAAAGAAATATGGCATTAAACCAATTATAGGAGCTGAAATTTCTTTAAAAGAAGATTTCGTGGTTATGGTTTATGCTAAAAATAATTCAGGTTATGTTAAATTAAATCAACTGATATTCAAAAAAAGTCAGAATCAACAAGTTTCTTATTATGATTTAAACGATCCAGATTTAATCGTTATAGATCATTTAGACCTAGGGCATAGGGCTAAAGATATTTCTCTAGAACAATATTGACCTAATTTTTATTTAAATAATAAGCAAAAATTAAATCATCAAACTACATATGCACCAACTAAAAAAGTTTTAAATTTTGAACAAAACGAAATTTTACAAATACTTCAAAAAATGGGTAATAAACAGCAAAACTTCAAATTATATGATGATTATTTATTTGATGAAGATTTCACGGATTTAGATCCTGAAGTTGCTGAAAATATTCAAAAAATTGCTCAATCGTGCAATGTTCAAGCGCCTGATAGTTCATTAAAATTGGCTAAATCGGAACTTGGTGATTCTAAAGAAGTTTTATTTAGTTTATTTGATGAAAAAAAACTAAATGATTTAGCTTTAAAATTTGGAAAATCAGCAATTGAAAACAGGATTAATTATGAAACTAACGTTATTGAAAAATTAGGTTATATTAATTATTTTTTAATCATTCAAGACGTAATTTCTTTTGCTAAAAGTCAAAACATCGAAGTCGGCCCTGGTAGAGGTAGTGCTTCTGGGTCAATTATTGCTTATTTATTGGGAATTACTGAAGTTGATCCAATTCAGTTCGGCTTACTTTTTGAACGTTTTTTAAATATTGACAGAGTTTCATTACCTGATATCGATATCGATATTCAAGATGATAGACGTGAAGAAATTTTAGAATATATTAAAAACAAATATGGCGCAGAAAATGTTGCTTTAATTACAACTTTTCAAACTTTAGGAGCTAAAAACAGTATTAGGGATATAGCTCGTTATTTAAATATTCCAGTTAGTGAAGTAGATAAGATTTGTAATGCCATCGATGTAGATCAAACCCTACAAGAGGCATACGAAAAATCCAAAGTGTATAAGAAACTAGTTGACATGCATCCTAATTTACATGAATATGCAAGTCAGATCCAAGGATTACCAAGACAAATTGGCGTCCATCCGGCAGGAATAATTATTGCTAATCAACCAATCATTGACGTTGTACCAGTTTATCAAAACAACAATTTTCAACAAGTTCAATTTACATTGAATGATATTGAACAATATGGTCTTTTAAAAATTGATTTTTTAGGTCTTAAAAATTTAACAATTATTAAACAAATTGAAAATTTAATACCACTTGAAAATCATTTTGAAAACTCGCTAGCAGTTAATTATGCTAAGTTTTTAGATGTTAAAACTCAACAATTGTTAAACAATCTTTTAACTAACGGAATATTTCAAATTGAATCAAAAGGTATGAAGGAGTCAATTCAAAAAGTCAACATTGACTCATTTGATGATATTTATGCAATAATTTCTCTTTTCAGACCAGGACCATATAAATATATTTCAGAATATGCTGACGTAAAACAACATAAAAAAGCTATGACTAAAGTTCATCCGCTTTATGATGAAATTGTTGCACCTACTTTTGGTGTTATTGTTTATCAAGAACAAATTATGCAAATAGCTCAAAAAGTTGCCTTAATGCCTTTCTCACAGGCTGATTTGTTAAGAAGAGCTATTTCTAAAAAGAATGAACAAGATTTAAAAGCTTATGAATCAATATTCTTTGATGGTGGATTAAAAAACGGACTGAATCAAGAAACATTACAAGTTATTTATGACAATATCTTGTATTTTGGTAAATACGGATTTAATAAATCTCACGCTGTTGCTTATGCATTAATTTCATATAAAATGGCTTATTATAAAGCTCATTTTCCACTGCAATTCTATAAAGTTTTAATCACTAATTCAGCGTCAGATCAGCACAATATTAGACAATATGTTGAAGATGCTATTAAACAAAAAATAAAAGTATTTTCACCTGATATTAATGGTTCTTCAGATGTAGTAATCAGCATTGATGATTCATTGTTTTTAAGTCTTTTAATGATTAAAAGTGTTGGAACAGCTGCTTGTTTAAAAATTGTCAATGAACGTAATTTAAATGGCGCATATACTGATTTTATTAGTTGTTATTTAAGGCTAATTATTAATGCTAAAATCTCTGAATCATTAGTTGAAACCTTAATTAAAGCCAATGCTTTAAGACGTTTTGGTAATATTTCAACATTATTAAAATCACTGCCAATTGCTAAGCAGTATGCTGATTATTTCAAAACCAAATACAAAAAGTTGAAGGCGATAAGGATTATTTACTAGCTGAATTTATTAAACAAAATGATTTTAGTAATTTTGAATTAGAAATTCAACCAAAAGACAATATTTTAGAAGCAAACTATGAATCAGAACTACTGGGTAGTTCTTACAATGTTTCATATTCAGTTGATCCAAATGGGTTAACTTTACCCGACTTAGAAACCAATAATCCTATGTGAATGGTCGTTTTATTAAACAATGTTAAAAAACATGCCAAAGGATTTCCACAAATTATTATCTCAGATGGTAAAAAAACAGCTACTGCAACAGGATTTTCAGAAGCTGCTAAAAATATATTAAATTACAAAAATCCAAGAAAACTGAATGTATTAGTTAAAAAGATGCAAAAGGATTTTATCAATTCATAGATTGAAAAGAGGTAGAAAATGAATAAACACTTGATTATTGACGGAAACTACTTAATGTTTCAATCTTTCCATGCTTCTTATAACCCAAACTTTTTTATGCAAAATTCTGCAGGAGTTCCAACTAATGCAATTAACTTATTTTTAATACAAATGATTAAGTTAATTAAATACTATCAACCAACTCATCTATTTATTGCTTTTGATTCAAAAGAAAAATCATTCAGACATGAACTATATGACAACTACAAAGAAGGACGTTCAAAAGCGCCAAATGAATTGTTTATTCAATTTGATTTAATTAAACAGATTTTATCTAAGCTAAATATTGTTCACCAAGAACAGCCCGGTTATGAAGCTGATGATTTAGTTGCTGCTTATTGCAAATTAGCAGCTAACAATGAAACTAAAATCATTTTTTCAAGAGACAAAGACTTACACCAGTTAATTGATCAAAACACTTCAGTGGTTATAAAAGACAAAACAAATAACGAATATGCACTTTTAACTGATCAAAATTATTTTAACAACTACAACTTTTATCCAAACCAAGTTCCTGATTTTAAAGCTTTAGCAGGTGATAGTAGTGATAATTTGCCAGGTGTAAAAGGGATAGGCGAAAAAACTGCTATAAATATTTTGAATTTATATGGAAATATCAAAAATTTATACCAAGATCAAGCAAGTTGACCAGCTAATTTAACCAAATCAGTAATTAAAAAATTAACTGAAAATCAAGCAGATGCTGAATTCTGTTACAAAATGGCTACTTTAAATCCTAATGTTGAAAACTTTGATGTTAATCTAAAAAAATATGAACTAAAAATCAACTTAAATAACGCTTTAAACTTGCTGACAGAACTGGAACTGAAAACTGTTATCAGCTATTTAAAATAACTGCAAAAAATTGCATTTTTAATGGCAAAATTGACTTTATTTTGCAATTAATTTATAAATATGTTAATTAATCAACATTTAAACACTGCAACAACTTCTAATCCTAAAATATAGGCTTAAAAGTTGTTTTTTATTATAAAATACACTGTTAATAAGTTCTGAATTAAGCTTGTTTTTAACTAAGTTTTGCAAAAATTATAAAAAGCAAAAATAAAACACTATAAAATTTAATTACTAAGGCAAAAATGCCTGTTAAATTTCAAAGGAGCATTATCATGTTTGACCAAAATTCCACTTTAAGTTATCATCGTTTTGTTACTGAAAGAAAAGAAGAAATTACTAATGACGATTTAAGAAATTTACGTCAATTTTATGCTCCATTGGTAGGAACAGAAGCACTTGCCTTGTATCAATTTTTATTTGATAGTTTAAATCATCAAAAAAGTTCTTTATCTTTATATGAATATTGATATTTATGTAATTTATTACAAATTCAACCAGAACAATTAGAAAATAGCCGTAAAAGACTTGAGGGTCTGGGTTTAATGGAAACTTTTTCAATTAATGAAAAACAAATCACTGTTTTTAAATTGAATAAACCACTTGATGCTTCAAAGTTTAATTCAAACTCATTAATAAAAGATATGTTAGTTGATAAAATCGGTAAAGATAATTATGCCAGATTAGTTCTATCAAAAATTTCACAAGATTCAATAACAGATAACTACCAAACTTATGAATTAACTTCTGATTTTTATGAAATTTTTGACTTGCCAGAAGTTAGATCTAAAAAAGTTTCTCAATTCAATGTTCAAAACGCAATTGAAATTAACAGTTTTAGAGAAACAAAACAAGATTTTAATTCGCCTATCGATTTAAGAACTACACTAAATCTTAATAACTTCACTTACACAAATGACTGAGAAGCACTTAATAATTTAGACATAGAAAACTTTTTTGAATATTTATTTGATGGCGCTAAGTTCTCAGAATCATTCACTAAATATATCACACCGCTAGTAAACAAATTTAAAACTAAAAATAAAGAGATTAATTATGTAATGTATTTTGTTAGAAACATGTACAATCACAAAACACCTTCTAAGATATTTGAAAGTAAGACAATAGGTTATTTAAACACATTAATTGATAATGGCTTATCAGACATAGTGCATATTGAAAGCTATTTAGATAGTCATTCTTTTAGAAACCCTAACTTCCAGGTTTATACTGAAACTAAAAAATTATTGAAACAACAAGCAAGCGAATTTTAAAAAGATATAATTTAGCTAACCATGCTAAATTTTCTTTATTTTTAATCAAAATTTCAAAAGGAATAAGATGAAAAATGAAACACTAGACAAAATTAAACCATTTGTCATAAATTCTTCAAAAGAAACAGTAATTTCAGAAATAAAAAAAATGAATCATATTCCTGAAATTATTACAAAACTAAATATAACTGATCAAGAAATTTGAGACAATGCAATTAATTTAATTGAATACAGCCATCATTTTGAAACTAAAGAAACAAACCTTTTCGACTATGCTGTAGTAAGAAATGACAATAAATTAAAAGTTATTAAAACTTTATCTCGTAATCGAGTTGGGAATGAGTTTAGAAAAGATAAAAATGTGTATTTTCAAGAATATTTTCCACCAGAGACAAATAAAACTTTTATAGATTTGACTTTATCACCAGAATTTATGATCAATAATTACTTAATATGTGATTGAATGGAAAGAGTTATTGAAGATATCAGAACTAAAAACATATGAATGAAAGGTGATATTATCTATGGGAATGCATCTTCTTCAAGAAGCCTTATTTTAAGCATGCTAGTAAACACTTTTGCCATCAGTGATGTAAAAGCAGCTTATGTTAATGTTAATGATTTATGTGATGTATTGTTAAATTCATTTAAAAGCGATATTAACAATATTGAAAAAGATAAAAACACCTGAGAAAAAGAATTAATTGAAATACCTATTTTGGTTTTAGATGAAATTGGATTTAAAAAATTAAAACCATGATACTTACAATTTTTATATAAAGTCATTAAAGCCAGAAATATAAAGAGTATTCCTACTTATTTTGGTTTTTACAATGGTTTAATTGAGACTGAAATTCACCACTTAGTTGATTTAAGAGAAAGAAGAGATTACTCACCGCATTTAACAGAGAATTTGTATGGCGTAATTTGTGATGCCATCAATAACAAAGAAAGCATACCTGCAGGTTTTGCAATTAAAAAAGGAGAAAATATATGAAGATAGTTCTAGCAGGCACTCCTGACTTTGCGGTTAAACCTTTTGAAGCAGTAATTAACAACTTTGAAGTTGTTGCCATAGTTTCACAACCTGACAGACCAGCTAATCGTGGTTATACATTAAAACCTACACCGACCAAACTTTTAGCTCAAAAATACAACATTCCTTTATTTCAACCGGAAAAAATTGGTGATATTTATCAAGAATTGCAAGCTCTAGATTTTGATATCTTATTAACTTGTGCTTTTGGCCAATATATTCCTGAAAAAGTGCTAAATTTACCAAAAAAATGTGCAATAAACATTCATGGTTCATTGCTTCCTAAATACCGTGGTGCTGCTCCAATTCAATACAGCTTGCTTAATGGTGATAAACAAACTGGCTTATCATTGATTTATATGACAAAACAAATGGATGCTGGAGCAATTTTAAAAACAGCTTCAATCGCTATTGATGATCTTGACACTTCTGACTCATTATTTGTCAAACTTTCAGAATTAGCTTCTGCCAATATCGTTTCATGACTTAAAGACATTGAAACTAACAATTTTACAGAAACAATCCAAGATCAAAGTTTAGTAACATTAAGCCCTAAATTAAGTAAAGAAGATGCTTATATTTCTTTTGAAACCGATAAAACAACAGCCTTTAATAAAATTAGAGCATTCAGTTCAAATCCTGGCGCTTATGTAGTAATTGATAGTAAAAGAGTGAAAATCTACTATGCTTCATTAAACAAGGTTAAAAATGCGCTTATTTTAAAGTTTTCTGACGGTGAATTGTATGCAACAGATTATCAATATGAAACTAAAAAAAGAGTGAAAATCATATAATTCGAACTTATTGCAATGCAATAAGTTTTTCTTTTTATTTCTTAATATCTTTGATAAGAATTAATCAAATAAATATATAATTTATAAAGCAAAATATTAATATTTTAAAATACTTGAAAGGAATAAAATAGTATGAAAAAAGTTGCTATTAACGGGTTCGGAAGAATCGGTAGATTATTCTTACGTAGACTATTAGAAACTAAATCAACTGAAATGGAAGTTGTTGCTGTTAATGATTTAACAGACCCAGCTACATTAGCTCACTTATTAAAATACGATACAGCTTACCACCAATTACCAGTTGAAGTTTCAGTTAAAGAAGGTGCTATCGTTGTAAACGGTAAAGAAATCAAAGTTTTATCAGAAAGAGATCCTGAATTATTACCATGAGGTGAATTAGGTATCGATGTTGTTGTTGAATCAACAGGTTTCTTTACAAAACGTGAAGGTGCTGAAAAACACTTAAAAGCAGGTGCTAAAAAGTTGTTGTTTCTGCTCCATCTGACAAAGATGTTAAAACAGTTGTTTACAATGTTAACCATGACATTTTAAATGCTGATGACCAATTAATTTCAGCTGCATCATGTACAACAAACTGTTTAGCTCCAGTTGTTAAAGTTTTAGTTGACAAATTTGGACTACAATACGGATTTATGACAACAATCCACTCATATACAGCAGATCAAAGATTACAAGATGCTCCACATAAAGATTTACGTAGAGCTAGAGCTGCAGGACAAAACATGGTTCCAACTTCAACAGGAGCAGCTAAAGCTATCGGTTTAGTTGTTCCAGAAGCTGCTGGAAAATTAGATGGTTCAGCTATTCGTGTGCCAACCATTACAGGTTCATTAGTTGACTTATCAGTTGTTTTAGCTAAAAATCCATCAGTTGAAGAATTAAACGCTGCTATGAAAGAAGCTGCTTCAGAGTCATTCGGATATGAAGAAGCACCATTAGTTTCATCAGATATTATTGGTTCACACTATGGTTCAATTTTCGATGCTAAATTAACATCAGTACAACAAACAGCAGAAGGAACAATGTACAAACTATTCTCATGATACGACAACGAAATGTCTTACGTATCTCAATTAGTTAGAACAGTACTTCACTTCGCAAAATTATCAAAATAATTAACAACAAAACAAAAAGCCTTTATTTCAGCAAGAAATAAGGGCTTTTTTATACTTTTTAAACAAAATATATTAAAATATATAAACTATGGAATTTAAAGAAACAAAGAAATATGAAGCAATTGTAATAGGGGCTGGTCATGCAGGTGTTGAAGCTGCTTTTGCATTAGCCAAAATGAATCACAAAACTGCCTTAATCACCTTTGATTTAGATAGAATTGCTATGATGCCTTGCAACCCTTCAATTGGTGGACCTGCTAAAGGAATTATTACCCGTGAAATCGATGCATTAGGTGGTGTACAAGGATATTTTTCAGATTTAGCTATGATTCAAATTAAAATGCTAAACGAATCAAAAGGCCCTGCTGTTAGAGCGATGAGAGCTCAAATTGATAAGGATAAATATTCAAAAATAATTAAAGAAGCAATGTTACAACAACCTAATTTGGAATTAGTTCAAGGTGTTGCTGAAGAAATAATTGTTGATTCTAACAATCAATTTAAGGCTATTAAACTTGAAGATGGTTCTATTTTAGAAGCCAATGTCTTAGTAATAACAACTGGAACTTACATGAACTCCAGAATACTACGTGGTGATTCAATTACTATTTCTGGACCAGATAACCAAAAAACAACGCCTAAATTAAGCGAATCGCTTAATAAGTTAGGTTTTGAATTACAACGTCTAAAAACAGGTACTCCACCTCGTGTTTATGCTGATTCAATAGATTTTTCAAAAGTTGAAAAAGAAAATCTTGAAGATACGTTTTTAACATTTTCAAATCGTTCAAACATTAAACTTGATAAACAAATTTCTTGTTATTTAACCTACACAAATGAAAAAACACACAAGATAATTAATGAAAACATCCACAAATCAGCCATGTATTCAGGTTTAATTGAAGGAATAGGTCCTAGATATTGTCCAAGTGTTGAAGATAAAGTTATGCGTTTTTCAGATAAACCTAGACACCAAATTTTCTTTGAACCAGAAACAGCTGATGGATCAATAATTTATGTTAACGGTCTTTCAACCTCAATGCCTGTTGATGTTCAAGAATTAATGATTAGAACTATTCCAGGACTTGAAAATTGTAGAGTGCAAAAATGAGGTTATGCAATTGAATACGATGCTTTAAACCCGCTTCAAATTAGTCCATCTTTAGAATCAAAAGTAATCAAAGGTATTTTTACAGGTGGACAAATTAACGGTACAAGTGGTTATGAAGAAGCAGCAGCTCAAGGATTAATCGCCGGAATTAATGCAGGTCGTAAATTAGAAAATAAAGAACCTTTAATTTTACGCAGAAATGATGCATATATAGGTGTTTTAATTGATGATTTGGTTACAAAAGGAACTAAAGAACCTTATCGTATGTTAACTTCTAGAGCTGAATATCGTTTATTACTAAGAAATGATAACCCTGATATTAGATTAGCTAAATACGCTCAAGAAGTAGGTTTAATTACACAACAACAATATCAAGATGTTCTAGATAAATATCAAGCTATAGAAGATAAAATTCAAGAACTTTCAACTACTTATTTATCATCTAAATCAGAACTGGCTGAAAAACTAAACATTGAAAACGGTGTTTCAATGTTGAAAGTTTTAGCTAGACCGGATGTTGATCCAAAAGACGTTTTAGGTGATTTTGAATACAAAAACGAAGTGACTATTGCTGTTAGATTAGATGGATATATCAAAAAGCAAAAACATGAAGCTGAAAAAATGAACAAATTAGATAACTTTAAAATTCCAGCAGACATTAATTATTCAGAAGTTAAAAATTTAGCAACTGAAGCCTTACAAAAATTACAATCAATTAAACCATTGACAATTGGTCAAGCATCAAGAATTAGCGGAATTAACCCTGCAGATATTCAAATGTTAATGTTCCACATTGAAACAAGAAAGAAATAATCTATAAAATAGAGGTTTTATGAAAAAACAAATTGAATATGACAACAGTTCAATGTTTAAAATGTTTGAAGATGAGTTCTTGAATTCAGAAAAATGAAGCGTCAATTTATTAGCTAAGGAGCTAAATGTTCACACCGGAACTATAAAAAGATGAATTGACTTAAAGAAAGTTCCTGTAAACTATTTTAGAGATTTGAATAAATTAAATGGTTTTCAATATGAGATTAATGTTGATGAAAATAAAAAATATAAATTATATGATATGTTTTTTACTCATAAAAAACTGGCTAAAAAATTAGTTGAACAAAGTTTAAATTTTATAAAAACAAATTATGAAATAGATCTATCTGAATATACTATTCTTGAGCCTAGTGCCGGAGAAGGATCTTTTACCTTTAATTTTCCAAAAAATATAGATTCAATTTCAATTGACATTGAACCAAAACATGAACTTATTCAAAAAATGGATTTTTTTGACTTTAAGCCTAATAATGAAAAAAAATATATAGTCATTGGTAATCCGCCCTTTGGTTTAAGAGGACAACTCGCTTTAAAATTCATGAATTTTGCTGCTGAGTTCGCTGACTTTATTTGCTTTGTTCTTCCTCCGCTTTTTAACTCAAATGGGAAAGGCTCACCAATGTTAAGAGTCTCAAAAAAAATACAATTAGTAAAAGAGTTTGCGGTCGAAAATAATTTTCATTACCCAAACAAAAAGAAAATAAGTGTTAATGCTATATTTCAGATATGAACCAGACTAAATAGTAAAAAAGTGAAAATCATTTCAACAAAAAATAAAAAATCTGATTATATCAAAGTGGTTGCTCTTTCTGATGGGGAAAAACCTAGCAACAAAAGAAACGTGAAACTTTTAGACAGTTGCGACTTATATTTGCCTTCAACTACATTTAATAAGATTGAAAGCAAGAATTCTTTTATTGAACTACCAAACAAGAGAGGGTATGGAGTAATAATATTAAAAGAAAGAAAAAAAGTTGAAGAAGCTTTGAAAAGAATTGTTTGATCTGAAGTGAGTTTTAAATCTACTAATGGTGCAAATAATTTAAGGACACAAATTATTTTGGACGCGTTAGAAAAAGAAATGGAAAATAATTATGATAATTAATATATTAGATCATTTAAGAAAACTAATTATTGATGAAAATATTAAATCTAATTGAAATACGAATGATAAGTTTTATTTAATAAAACATTTATCCATAGATCAGAGAGGTAGAGTTGGAGAACACTTTTTAAAAGATGTTTTTTCTGCATTAAACAAAAGTGTTGTGTATGTTAATAATGCACATGGTGACTGAGATATAGAAGTCAACGGAATAAAAATAGAAGTAAAATTAGCTACTTTAGACGTTAATAATAAATTCCAACATGAAGGAATAAAATCATCAAAAAAATGAGATATGGTGTGTTTTATTGATATAGCTCCTAATAGTTTATATTTAACATTTCTTAACAAGAATGATTTTGAATTCAATTCTACTGGTGGAACATTTAATCTTTATGGAAAAAAATGTAATTCTCACTTTCGTGGCAATGATACAAATCCTAAAAGAGCAACAGGTTCAGGTTATAAAGTCGATTTCAAGTTAAAAGATTTAGTTGAAGTTAAAACAATTAAAGATATTGAAGAATTATTTGAAGCACAGATTTTAAGATATAAATTAAACAAAGAAATTTATTTTAACGATTATGACATTCCTGTAAATATTAACTATGATGATTTAGGGTTATCTAGAGTTTCAGTGCAAATATTAAAAAAGGCAATGCCTAAAAAATTATCTGACGCCTACTTAATTTCAGGATTGAACCCTGTAGATTTTAAGCTTCTTGTCGGTCAAGTTGAAACAAGAAAGAAATAATGAAATTAAACATTATTGCCGTTGGTTCTTTGTCAAAAGAATATACAGTTTTGTTTAATGATTATGCTAAGAAAATTAATTACTTTGCAAAGTTAAATATTATTGAAATTAAAGAACAGAAAATTGAAAATATTGATCTAAAAATTAAAAAAGAAACTGAGCTTATTTTGGAAAAGATACCTAAAAATTCTGAAGTTTATTATCTTTCTCTAAGAGGTAAACAACTTGACTCTGTTGAGTTTTCTAAGTTATATACCGAAAAAGATAATATTACTTTCATTATTGGTGGTTCAAATGGTGTTGATGAAACATATTTTCAAAATCAAATCAATTTTTCAAAAATGACTTTTCCGCATCAATTATTTAGAGTTATGTTAGTGGAACAAATTTATCGTGGTTTTACAATTAAAAACAACATTACTTATCACAAGTAAACAAAAAATATCTGACAGTTAGTCAGATATTTTTTGTTATTTTAGTTGTAGCCAAATTTGTTTAAAGCATCTGGATCATTAATTCATTTTTTAGCAACTTTGACTTTCAAAGTCAAAGTTGTCGGCGCGTTAAGTTCTTTAGTAATTTTATAACGTGCTGTTTTACCAATTTGTTTAATTTTTTCAGCACTTTTTCCAATTACCATTCCTTTTTGTGATGCTTTTTTAACGTAAATTATTGCATCTATAGCATATCTTAGTGAACCATCTTCTTGCTCTAATTCATTAAACTCATTTACTTCAACCGCAATTGAGTGAGGTAATTCATCATATAGAGCATTAATTGCTGATTCTCTAATGATTTCTTTAGCTAAAAATCTAACAGTTTTGTCAGTTACGTAGTCTAAGTCATATTGTGGCTGACCTTCTTGACTAAATTTTGCAATTTCATCAATTAAAGCATAGACTGACTTGTCATCTTTTACATCTGTTGAAATTATATTGTCAAATCCTAACTCTTTTAAAGAGTCAATTTTTTGAAGTAATAATTCAGGTTTAGATTTTATCTTGTCAATTTTAGAAATAACTGCTATTTTGTTTGGGAAATCTTTAATCTTATCGATTATCATTTCATCGCCTTTACCAATAACTTCATCAGCAGGGCTTAAGAATAAAACAACATCAATATTTTTTAAAGATTCAAAAGCATTTTTATTCAGAACTTCACCTAATTTATTTAAAGGTTTATGAATTCCAGGTGTGTCTGTGAAAATAATTTGTAGTCCATCTTTTTCATCACCTTCTGTATAAATACCAGTGATTTGATCTCTTGTAGTTTGTGCTGTATCTGTAACGATAGCAACATTAAATCCAACTATCGCATTTAACAAACTGCTTTTACCTACATTTGGTCTACCTACTATACTTGCAAAGCAAATTTTCATATTATCTAATTGTAATTTCTTCTGCTCTAATGCTGAATGGGCAAAGTTCATTAACTGTGTTAACTCTTAATTGTTTTCCATCGTTGCTGTACTGGTAAACTTTAGCATCTAATGGGAAAAATTCTGTCATAACTTGTCTGCAACCTGCGCAAGGGCTAATAATTTCATTTTTACCGCTGATGATGTGGATTTCTTTAAATGTTCCAACTTTACCACCATAAGCTACTGAACCAAATAGGGCGCTTCTTTCTGCACATAAACCTGATGGATATGCAGCATTTTCCACGTTAACTCCATAATGTTCTTTTCCGTTTTCATCAATTGCAATAGCTGCAACAGGGAATTTAGAATATGGCACGTAAGCGTGTTTTAATAAATCTTTTAATCTATCAAATAACATAATAATTAATCCTCTCTTGTTATATTCAAAGGCTTGAAAATATCATCAACAATTTGATTCATTACAATCCGTTCTTGTTCAACTTCATGATCATAACCTTTTAAATGAACCAACCCATGAGTAAATAAATAACAAAATTCTCGTCTAATTGAATGGCCGAATTCCTTAGCTTGTACTTCGACTTTGTCTCAGCAAATAACTAATTCACCAAGGTGATAAACTGGTAAATTTTGATAAATATCAGCAGCTTCAAAACCAAAAGATAAAATATCAGTGACATAATCTTTTTGGCGGTGTATAGCATTTAGTTTTCTAATTTTTTGTTTAGAAACTATACTAACATCAACTATAATGTGCTGTTTGATTTTAAAATATTGTTTAAAATTATCTAAAATCTGCATCATTTCAGCCTCAAAAGGTGTGGCGCGCTTAATTTTGTTATCAATATTTAATTCAATGTCATTAGTCATATTTAAATTATATACTGATATTTTTAAGCCATATGCTAAATTATGAAATATTGAGTATATAGTCCAGAATATTAAGCTTTTTAGTCAAAATTGAAGCTTTTATTTCTAGTAAATTATTCTCATTCATCAAATTAGCTAAGTTTTTATGAACAATAACAATATTATTGGTTGAATTAACTGAAAAATTATCAACTGTAATGCTATAAGTTATTTTGTTCAAGGTGTAATTAATGTTTAATGGTTCAATTTCTAAATCATCCGCTTTGACATTATAAAGTACTAAGTCGTCTGCTTCAAAACGTATTAAAACTTGCTTATATTCATCTAGTTGTAAATTGAAAAATAAATAAACCAAAAAACCTAAGATCATCAACAAAAGAACACACAAAAACATTTCAAATTTATACGATCTTATTAATATCCTGTACATTCACAACCTTGCTATCTGGGTATAAATATCTGCCATTATGACTTATTTCAACCACTAATGACTTTTGAAGTTTAGTTAACAATTCTTGTTTTAGCAACTCAAAGGTTTCTGTGTCTAACTGTTCAAAAGCTTCATCTAAAATTACAAACGAATAATCATGAATAAGAACTTTTAAGATTTGAATAAATTGTTTTTGACCTGATGATAAGTTGTTTATATTTAAATCATCATTTAAATATAAATTTAACCTTTTAGCCACTTTTAATAAATTAGGTGAGCTTAACAGGTTTGCAAATTGATTGATAGTTTCTATTTCTAAATATTGATTTAGTGCAATATTTAAATCCATTTTACTGCCTAAATAAATTGTCTGTTGCTGATATTTCAAATCATAAAAAGGGTTTATTTTTTGTTCATTGACATAGTATGCGCCATCATCATAATGTTTTGAACCTGATAAAATACCGCACAATGTAGTTTTTCCACTTCCATTAGCACCTATAAGTCTAATGTTGCTATCAATTATAAAATTATTAATTGATAGTGCTCTTTGATTCAGATTTGAAGTATATGAATATAAAACGCTGGTTAATTTAACATGTTTAATAGGGCTATTAATTAATGCAGTGTTTTTAACTTTGTTTTTGTCAAAGTTAAAGTAATTCAGCATTAAAAGTGATTTTTTCAATTCTGTATATGAATTAATTAATGGAATAATCATTTTAACCGGTCTAGTAAATAAAGAAACGCCTGTTAGAAAGAAAATTAAATCAATTGTATTTAGTTTTTGATTTCATATTTGAATACAACCTAAAACTAGTACTATCATAGGAAAAAATGTGTCTAAAAAATAGCTAACAGATTCTAAATTTATCGATACATATTTAAATTTGATCGATTTATTGTTCAATGACTTTAGTGAGGTTCAAAATTCAACAAAAAGTTTTTGTTCTAATGATTTACAGTGAATATTTTGAATATAACTATAGTAATTATTAAAATGTTGATCATTACTTAGTTGATTATTTAAAATAATTGGATAATAATTGTTGTATCAACTTTTACTAAATGCCCCTATTAATAGGTTTATAAGACTGTAAATCCCTACTGTTAGCATTAAAATTAAGTTTATATTTCAAAGCAAAATTAAAGCTAAAATAAATGTTAAAATACTGCTAAATACATCTGCTATAAAAGTTACTTCAAAATGCGCAATATTAGTAATTGCATACAACCTATTTTTACATTCAAGCGACGATAAATTTGCTATTTGTTTTTGATTGTTGATTTTTAAGCTTGTGACAAAGGTATGGAGATATTTTTGTGTTTTATACATTATTATTTTTTCAAGAACTTTTTTGAACAATAACTTAATAAGTAAACTAAATAAATTAATGGCAATAAAAATGATAAATAAGTAAATTAAATGGTTATAAAGTTTATTTGGTATTACTTTATCAAGCATAATTTTGTTAAAGTATGGAATTAAAAACAATAAAGTTGCTTCAAATAAAAGCATCAGTAAATAAAATAATGAATATTTGCTAAAACTTCAATTGATCTTATTTGTTTTTACATTTTCAGGAATTGAAACAATGTTAGATTTGTTAAATTCAATAACAACATTTTTAAAAATGTTATTAAATTCCTCTGGTTTGTATCATTTTGTTCCTAAAGTCGGATCATATACTTTTATGCCTTTGTAACTGTATTTTTCAATTACAATCATGTGCATATTTTGTCCATTATTTATTATTCCAGCTACTGGAAATTGATCTTTATCGAGTTTTTGAAGTGTAATAATGTCGCAATTGTAAATTTCTATATCTAAACCCAAATCATTGCAGAGTTTTTGATAGTCATTTATGTTGATTCCTTCTTGATAGTATTTAGTTGATAATTTTAAATCATTTAAGTCTATTTCCTTGAATTTTAAGTATTTATAAAAATAACTCAAAACATGCAAAGAACAGTCGCGTGAGTCTATTTGTTTTTCCATATCATTTATTAAATAAACATTTAATAAAAATGCACTAAAAAAGAACAAATAGCTTAAAAGTTTGTATAATTTTATTAATTAAACATTTCCACAAAGGAGAAATTATGGAAAAAGTTATTGCTTTAGCTAGCGATCACGCTGGTTACAAATTAAAAGACGAACTAGCTCAATATGCTAAATCTTTAGGTTATGAAATTGTTGACCTAGGACCAAATACAGATGCAGTTTCAGTTTCATATGCAGAACAAGGTAAACAATTAGCTGAATATGTAGACCAAAACCATCCTTCATTTGGTATTGCTGTTTGTGGAACTGGTTTAGGTATTTCATATGCTTTAAACAGACACAAACACATTAGAGCAGCTCGTGTTACATCTGTTGAGGATGCACATTTAGCCAAACAACACAACAACGCTAATGTTTTAGTGTTTGGTGGAAGACAAGTTTCATTTGAACAAGCTAAAGAAATGTTAGATGAATATATTAAAACTCAATTCGAAGGTGGAAGACACCAAGAAAGAATTGATCAATTAGATGAGGATTAATTATGGCAGATAAAATTTTAGATAAAGAAGTAAAACAACTTGATGCTGTTTGACACGTTTCACAACACGATGATGGTTGAAAAGTTATTAGACAAGGTGGAGTAAAAGCAATTAAAACTTTTGCTACACAAAAAGAAGCAATTGATTACGCTAAAGAAATTGCTAAAAACAATGAAGGAAGATACGTTATCCACGGAATGAATGGAAAAATAAGAGGTGGACAAAACTACGCTTCAAATAAAAAATAAGCATCTATTTTGATGCTTATTTTCTTAAAATTAATGAATTATGAATAGCAATCGTTTTAATTTAAAAACAATATTTTTATTTATTGTACAATTATTGATTTTTGGTTCAATCATTGCTGGAATTGCGATTTTAATACTGAATGTTAGCGACAAATATATTTATTTATTTGTTTTTTCATTTTATTTATTAAATTGTGTCTTTGTCCTTTTGGTATACAAACAAAAAAGACAGCACGATTCCAAGTTTAGTTGAACATATTTCATTTTATTATTACCGTTTTTTGGTCACATTTTATTTTTCATTTATGGAAGAGTTTTTGTTAATAAAAACGAAATCAAGATATCGAAAGATCCTAAATATAACTTAACCACATACTTAAGCGCTCTAAACCTAGATCATAAAAAGCTAAATCAAAGTCCGATAAAAAGTTTAGAGAAAATAAATGATGCTATTGTCTTACCTGCTAGTTTTAAGTTTTTTCATGAAGGGTATAGATTTTACGACAAGCTGTTAAAATCACTAAGAGAAGCTGAAAAATCAATTTATATAGTAACCTACATAATTAAAAAGTCAGAAATATCAAATGAGTTTTATGAAATTTTGTACCAAAAGGCGCAACAAGGTGTTAAAATCAAATGACTTGTTGATGATTTTGGTGCCATGCTATCTCAAAAGTGAAAATTGAGATCACTTAATAAACATCCTAACATTGAAATAAGTGTTATTGGTAAGATTTATTACCCATTTATCAATAGTGCCAGTTTTACTCGTAATCACCAAAAATTCATTATTATTGATAATAATAAAGTTTATTCAGGTGGAAATAATATATCAGATGAATATGCTTCACTTTCTAAAAAATACGGACACTGAATTGATTTAAACTATCAAATTACCGGTCCGTATATTAACGAATACATATTGCATTTCATCAAATTCTGAAAAGTAATAACTAACAAAGATATCATTATTGAGTCTTCATTATATTATGAAGACTCAACTCAAATTAAACATAATTCTCAAGCTTATTTAATTACTGAATCACCTTCTTTTTTATACTCAGACGCAGAAGCGTTATGAATAAAACTTTTTGGAAGTGCTAAGCAATCCATTAAGATTTGTACACCTTATTTTGCTGTTACTGAAGCTATGAAAAAACAGCTTATAATTGCTTTAAAAAGTGGGGTAGATGTTACTATTTATTTTCCTGGTTTACCTGATAAAAAAACAGTGCATAAAATTGGTTTATTCCAGCTGAGACAATATAAAAAATATGGTTTGAAAATCAAAATTTATAAACATCACTTTTTACATACCAAAGCAGGAATTATTGATAATAAGATAGGATGAATTGGTACTAGCAACATGGACAGTCGTAGCATGTATTCACAATATGAAACAATTGATGTAATTACAGGTAAAGCAATTAGTAATTTAAAGAAAATTTTTGCTCACTACGATCAACAGTGTGATCCTGTGGAAAATATTGCACAAATGGACAAAGATCCTAATGTTATAGAGAAATTTGTATTCGATTTAACCAAACCATTGATATAATAAGATTATAAAATTGCATATTTTGTAATCTAATAATGTATAATTTTAATAAGCGCTAAATTAGGAGGCTAAATGAAAGAATTTTCATCAAAAATTAGTGATCCAATTGGATTACATGCTCGTCCTGCTACTTTAATCGTGTCTATAGCTACAAAATTCAAATCAGACTCTAAATTAATTTATAATGGGCGTGAAGCAAACCTAAAATCAATTATGAACATTATGGCTTTAGGAATTAAACACGGTTCAGAATTTACTGTTAAAGTTTCTGGTGAAGACGAAGATAAAGCCTTTCAAGCTATCAAAGATGCATTAGAAGCAAACGGATTAATTTAATAAAATAATTGAGCTACTTTAAATAAGTAGCTTTTTTGTTGTTGTTTTTTAGCGAAATAAAAATTCACTCATATGAGTGAATTTTCTTATTGTTATTTTGCTGTTGATTCTGCTGCTTTTTCTTCGCCTAGTTGTTGTGTCATGATGTATGTGTATGTAAATTGTTTTTTAATTTGATCTACTACTAAAACAAATTTTTCTCAATCTTGACCTATTATAAAATTATTGAAGTTTTGTGCTCTTTTGATGTTTTCTTTTTGTGAACCGTTTTCACCAAATAAATCGATTACTTGTTTTGCTATCTGATTGTCGGGTTGTTTTTCTTTTAATTTTTTAGCAATTTCAACTGACTTATTTACAAATGAGTCTAACAAAGCATTTAATTCTGGTTTAATTAAATTTAGAAATGTTTTTCTAATTTCAATTGATTTTACAAAAATTTCTGAAGCTGGTTTAGATAAGAATGCTTGGATGTCTGTTGTTGACTCGTTTTCTAATTCTGTTCTTTTTGCTTTCAATTCATTAATTCTTGATTCAGGTAATACTTTCTCGCTTTCTATTTTTTCCAGAGCTTTATCAACTGAAGCAAATAACTGTTGAATTCTTAATTGTGAAGCTTCTTTTGATAATTTTGCCGCAAGTTCTTCTAAGTCGTTGGATACAGCTGTCATTCATTCTTTTGTTCTATCATCATTTGTTTCAAGTTCTTTTGCAGATTTAACTTTTACTTTTACCATTTCTAATGAAGCTGGTTTTTCTGTTTGTGCGTCTAATATCGAAATTAAATCTTCTACTTTTTTAATTAATGCTTTAAAAGCTTCTGTGGCATCATTTAATTCTTTTTCAACCTTCGGATTGAAAAGTTTATTAGATAAAGCCAATTGAGCTTTTTGGTAATAACTTGTTGCTTCTAATGCTAGTTCTTTTTTAGCCTTAATATCTAAAGCAGATAGTTCTTCATCTGTTTTTGTTAGTTTTTCTAATTTGTCAAGATATGATAGCGCTTTGTCGGCGTTTTGTGATGTTGCAATAACTTTTAGTGTAGCTGGCAGTTGGTCTGAGAAAGGAGCATTCAATGCTTCTTTTTGAGCTTTAAATAATTCAACTAATCTAGCCGCTACTTTTTCTTCAGCTTTTTGTTTTAATTCTTTAAGTTCATTTGTCAATTGAGTAACTTTATCTGGTGAAAATGAATCAATAGTTTCTTTAGCATTATTAATATCGCTTTGTTTTGCTTTAAACGCTTTGTATTCAGCAACTTGCTCCATAGCAGCACCCACTCCTGAATATGAAACTTTAACAGCTGGCGAAGCATATTCTGGAAGTTTTAGTTCTAGATCTTTTTGTAGTTTTTCATAGTTTTTAATTGCTTCAACTAATGGCGCTTCAATTGCTTTTCTTGGACTTGTTGCATATTCTCTTGCTAGTTTATCAGCTAAGTCAACATAATATACAACTGTGTTAGCAATTTCTTTTAATGCATTTAGAGCTAGTGTGTCAATAACTTTAATTTGTTCATCATGTTTTAAAGATTTGTTGTACATGCTTAAAGCTTTAAGAGAACCAGATTCTTCAACGATTTCAATTAATTTTTTATTTTCAGCATTTTCTTTTCATTTTTTGTCTAACGAGTCTTTTAACGCTTTAATTTGAGCTTTGTAAGCTTCTTTAAGTTGGTTTTCTAATTCTTGACCTTTTGCTTTAATCATTTGCACTTTTGCATCTAAGTCAGAATCAGATAACTTAACAACTTCTGCTTTTGGTAATTGAATTAAACCAATTATTTCGTTATAAACTGGCGAAGCTTTTATAACTGAATTTAAAATATTGGTGTGTGTTGATGATGCTAGCTGTGCATCTTCAGTTTTAGCCATTGGTTGTTTAATTTTTTCAATAAGTGCTGAAACCGGCTGTGATGCACTAGTGAATTTTGAATATTTATTTTCTTCAGCTTTTATTTTGTCTGTCACTACAGGTGTAGGTTGAACAGCTGGTGTTGAATTATTATTTCCACCATTGTTATTTCCTGGTGTATCTTTACTGTCATTTTTTTCTGATTTACATGCAGCTGACACTAAAGGCATAGTAATTGCCCAAAGGCTACAGGGGCAATTAATCACTTACTAATTTTTTTCATTATTAATAAAGATCCTTAAATCAAGTTTAAGTGATATTTATCATCCTTCCCTTTAAATTTCTCATTTCATACATCTTTAAATGTAGTTTTCATTATATATATTTATATGTTATAACTATTTACTACAAATTTTAAAATATATTTAAAATAAATATGTTTTATTATTTTTGTTCCACATTCAAATCTTTTTTATCACATTAAAAATAAAAGATTTAAATTATTTTTAGCAAACTTATTGCTGTTTTGCTAAAATCTGTTAAAATTGTTATATGAAATTAGACAAAAGCAATCTATTAAGTCCTAAAATGGAAGATGCATTAAAGTTTACTGTTTTAGCTTATATGAAAAATAATAAGAAAGCAGTCAGCAGTGCATATATATTAAAAAACTTTGGTTCAACTGATGGTTTAAATTATTCTAGTGCTAAATTAAGATATTTGATGAATGATTTAGAAAAAGAGAATTATTTAACCAAGGATAACGAAGTTAAGACCAATGGTAGAATACCAACTCAAAAAGGATTAAATTATTTTGCTAAATTTCTGGCAAATAATGTAACTAATGAATACACTTTAAAGCTTGATGAAGTATTTAACAAGCGCAACTTAGAAGATCAACAAACAATTGATACAGCTGCACAATTAATTAGTGAAATGACAGGACTGACAATTGTTACAACTAATTATCAAACATCGCATCTTTTATTAAAAAGTGTCGATTTGGTCGTTTTAGATCAGTCAAGTGCAACAGTAATTTTAGTTATGTCAAATGGTGAAGTGTTTTCAAAAATTATTCATCCTGCTCAAAATTTATTTGACATGAATGATATTAAAGTTGCAGTTAAAATATTCAGAGAATATTTAATTGATGTTAAATTAATTAATGTTGTTTCTAAAATTCAAGAAATAAAGCCTATTTTAGAACAAAAAATTAACAATTATCAAGAATTGATTAAGTCATTTTTAGTTAACGTTTTCGAAGACTTTGATGCAATTCAAAAATACCGCAATAAAATTTATGGAAAATCAAACTTGATTTTAAGTTCTGAAATAAAACGTGCTGAATTAAATAATTTATTAGACATTATGGAAAATCATTCAATCTGAGAAATGCTTCAACCACAAGTTGAAGATAGTGATGATGTCAAGATTTTAGTTAACGAAACAGCTTCATATATGTCTAAAAAAATTCAAAGCAATGATAAAGTAACAGAAATTTCAATTGTTGGAAGTCCAACTTCTAACTATTCAGCAATGCACGTGGCTTTAAAAGCTTTAGATCACATTTTGTCTAAAAACAACAAGTAAATAAAAGGAGAATAATGGAAAAAATTAAATTAAACGAAATTATTACTGCTGATTTTGAATTAATTATTGATGAACTTGTAGTTCCTGAATACTCAAAAAAATTCGAAATTTGTTTAGGAAAAGATCAATATTTACCAGGATTTGACAAACTTATTATTAATCGTAAAATTAAGTATCCTTTTATTGTAAATATGTGAATTCCGAAGAATTATTTAATTCCTGAATTCGCAGGGAAAAAAGCAATAATCACTTTAAATAACATTAATTGCTTAAATCAAAATAAAAACGATTCACAAGCTGAACAACAGCAAAGAGTTAAAGAATCAAATACTGTTGATGTTGATTTAAACAAACAAATCCAAGAATTGAAACTTAAATTAGCTGCTTCTGAAGCAAAAGTTCAATTAATGGAAATTGAATTAAAACAAAAAGCATTCGATTTAGCTGAAAAAGCTAAATTAGAAATTCAAAAAGCACTTGACGAAAATAATTTAAAACTAAAACAAGAAAAAGAACAAATCAAAAAGTTTGCACTGCAAAACTTTTTACATGATTTTATTGACCCTTATAACAATTTTGTACTAGCAGTAAATGCTGGTCAAAATTCAGATGATGTTAAAGTTAAAAATTATTGTTTAGGATTTTCATTAGTTCAAAAGCAATTTTTAGATGTTTTAGAACAAAATGGAGCAACATTAATCCAACCTGAAGTTGGCACAGAATACAACCCTGAATTCCAAGAAGTTATTGGATTTGAGCAAAATACAAATTATTCAAATAATACAATTCTAAAAGTAGTTAGATCAGGTGTAAAAGTAGATAATAGATTAATCAAACCTGCATCAGTTATTTTAGTAAAAAACGATTAAACAAAATATTTAGCAAATTTATTGTTAATTTGCTAAATTGTGTTATAATTAATTATATATCAGGATAAAAAACTATTAAAGGAGTTAATATGGCAAAAGAAATAGTATTAGGAATTGACTTAGGTACAACAAACTCTGTTGTTACAGTTATGGAAAATAAATCACCTGTGGTGCTTGAAAATCCAAATGGAAAAAGAACTACACCATCTGTAGTTGCTTTTAAAAATGATGAAATTATTGTAGGGGATGCTGCTAAAAGACAAGTTGAAACAAATCCTAACACAGTTGTTTCTATTAAAAGATTAATGGGAACAGATAAAACTGTTAAAGCAAACAATAAAGAATATAAACCTGAAGAAATTTCAGCAATGATTTTACAATACATGAAAGATTATGCTGAAGCAAAATTAGGACAAAAAGTAACAAAAGCTGTTATTACAGTGCCTGCTTACTTTGATAATGCTGAACGTGAAGCTACTAAAATTGCTGGAAAAATTGCTGGATTAGACGTTTTACGTATCATTAACGAACCAACAGCTGCTGCATTAGCTTTTGGTTTAGAAAAAACTGATAAAGCAATGAAAGTTTTAGTTTATGACTTAGGTGGTGGAACATTTGACGTTTCAGTACTTGAATTAGAAAATGGAACATTCGAAGTTTTAGCAACAAGTGGAGATAATCACTTAGGTGGAGATGACTGAGATCATGCTATTGTGGACTGATTAATTGAAAAAATTCAAAAAGAATACAATTATGATGTTAAAAATGACAAGATGGCTATGTCAAGACTTAAAGAATCAGCTGAAAAGGCTAAAATTGACTTATCAAACCAATCAACAACAACAATTAATTTACCTTTCTTAGCCGTAACAGCTGAAGGACCAGTTAACGTTGAATTAGAATTAAAACGTAGTGAATTTGAATCAATGACAGCTGATTTATTAGATAGAACCAGAAAACCAATTGAAGATGCTTTAAAGCAAGCAGGAATTTCAAAAACTGATTTACATGAAGTTTTATTAGTTGGTGGATCAACAAGAATGCCAGCTGTTCAAGAAATGGTAAAAAGAACTTTAGGAAAAGAACCTAACCGTTCAATTAACCCAGATGAAGTTGTTTCAATTGGAGCAGCTATTCAAGGTGCTGTTTTAGCAGGTGATATTGATGACATTTTATTACTAGATGTTACACCTTTAACATTAGGAATTGAAACTTTAGGTGGAGTTTCTACACCTTTAATTGCTAGAAATACAACAATTCCTGTAACAAAATCTCAAATTTTCTCAACAGCTGCTGATAATCAAACAGAAGTTACAATTAGTGTTGTTCAAGGTGAAAGAGAAATGGCTGCTGACAACAAACAATTAGGAAGATTTAATTTAACAGGTATTGAACCTGCTCCAAGAGGAGTTCCTCAAATTGAAGTTAGTTTCTCAATTGATGTTAACGGTATTACAACTGTTACTGCTAAAGATGTCAAAACAAACAAAGAACAATCTATTACAATTACAAATTCATCTAAATTATCAGAAGATGAAATTCAAAGAATGATTAAAGAAGCTGAATTAAACAAAGAAGCTGATAAAAAACGTAAAGAAGAAGCTGAAACAATTATTAGAGCTGAAAGTTTAATTGCTCAAATTAAGAAATCAAATGCTGAACAAGGTGATAAATTAGATGCTAAAGCTAAAGAAGAATCAGAAAAATTAGTTGCTGAATTAGAACAATTAATTGCTGATAAGAAAATTGATGAACTAAAAACAAAATTAGATCAAGTTGAAGAAGTAATTAAAAACTTTGCTAATGCTTCAGCTCAAGCAAATGCAAATGCTAAACCACAAAGTGATGAAGAAGTTGCTGAAGTAGTTGAAGAGTAATAAACATGGTACAACAAGGACTTAGTTCCTTGTTTTTCTATCCTTATATATCTATGAATTTGATAAAATTACAAAAAGTACTGAATTAAAATCTCATGCTTTTTCAGGCGCAGGTATTTATGTTGAAAATCAAAACCAAAATCAATTCAATTAACTTAAATTTAAAAAAAGAAAACGTTGCTAAAAAACTATTGAGCAAATTCAAGAATAATAAAAGTATTAAAAGTGAAATTATTCAATCAATGCTGAATTCTGAATCTAAAACGCTAGAAAGTAGGCTTTTTCAGTCTTATTTACTAGACTATTCATATATTTCAGGAACTATGAATATGTACATTAGAGACCTAATTGATAAAGGCATTAAAACTCTTTATGTTATTGCTGATGATGATTCAATAATGTTAATAAAAATGATTTATCAATTTGTTTTTAATCCTTATTCTGATAGACAAAATCAAATTAAACTTGAATTTGTATCTAATAATTTAACTCCGGAAGATATTGTTTATACACTTCAAGATTTACCAGATAATATTTTTGCCATTAATTACATTTCAAAATCAGGTTTATCAGTGCCTGGAGGAATAGCTTTTCGTGAAATCAGAAAACAATTACAAGATAGAATAGCTAAAGAAAAGTTAGATCATGTTCTGATTAAAAAACTTATCTTTATAACCACTTTTGAAAAAGATGGAACTTTACACAAACTAGCTTCAAGCAATGATTACACTATGTTTATGATTAAAAGTGAATTACCAACTAGATACTTACAAATTAATGAAATGATTTTATTCCCACTTTTAGCTGCCGGGGTTAATTGTAAACAATTGCAAATTGGTTTAGTTGAAATGTATAAAGCTCTGCAATCAAAAGACCCACAATTTCAAGGTTTTTTTGATATTTTAGACTATAAAATGAGCCTACTTAACCAAGATTTCTTAATTGAAAAAATTTATTATAATGACCCGGAAATTGATTATCTAACTGGTTGATGTCAAACCTTATCAAACCAGGCGCTAAACAAAAATGGTAGTGGTTTATGAACTGAAATATCAGTAGTTGATAAGCAAAATTTAGCCAACTTATATAACAATAAATATATAACTACAATTTTGTTAAATTCATCTTTAGTTTCTAACCAAAATGCTTTGATTAGTGTAAATGAATTTGATAGTTTAAACTTTTTAAATTCAAAAAGTAAAACTAATAGTTGAGAAAACAACAATAGCAATTTGATTAATTATGATTTATATGACAGTAATCAAATTATTTTTAAACAATATGATGAACAAACTTTAGGACAAATTATTTTCTTTTGACAATTTTTAGTTATTTATTTAGCTAATAATTTGCTAAACGACCCATTTAATCAACCGGGGGTTGATGTATATAAAAGAAACTTTTATACATCGCTAACTAAATAATGAAAAAAATTAGAATTGAGAAATTTTTAGCCGAAAAGCTTTGTATATCTAGGTCAGAAGTTAAAAAATTAATTGCTAAAAAACAAATTAGGGTTAATGAAAACATTATTAAAAGTCCTGTTTTAATAACAATCAATGATATTGTTTATTACAATAATCAAAGGTTAGAATTTTTTAATCAACCTGAAGTTTATTTGTTGAATAAACCACAAGGTTATGTATGTGCTAATTATGATAGTGTTAATCAGACTGTTTTTGATTTAGTAAAAGAAATAAATCCAAAAACTTTTCACACAATTGGCCGTTTGGATAAAGACACTACTGGGTTGTTACTTTTAACTAACAATGGCGAACTAACACATAATTTTTTAGCACCTAAAAAGCACATTAATAAAACTTATTTTGTAAAATTAGATAAAGAGATAAAAAGTGAATTAATTGAAATATTTAAAAACGGTTTTACTGACAGCAATGGTATTAGTTATAAACCTGCTAAATTAGAACTTATAAGCCTTGATGAAGCTAATTTAACTATTGTTGAAGGTAAATACCACCAAGTTAAGAACATGTTTAGAAATTTTGGTATGAAAGTTATGCAACTACATCGTTTTAAATTTGGGAATTTAGATTTAAAAAACTTTAATTTAGATTATGGACAATACATTAAATTAAATCAACAACAAATTCAAAATATAAACAAAAAGGATGATTATGAAATTTAAAAATTTATTCAATTTAGCTTTAGTGCCAACTAGTTTATCTGTTATTGCTTTTTCTGCTTCATGTGGAAACAAAACAGACCAAAAAACAGAAGAAAAGAAATAATGAAAATGATGATCAAAATCCAGCAGTTACCGAAGAACCTGGAACAGTAACACCACAACCTGAAGCTCCAAAATATAGTTCAGAGCCAATTATAAATGAAGTTGCTCCAGAAAAAAGCGGTGGAGAAGTAAATGGCTTACAAATTAATAGATATAAATATTTAATTGATATTTTTGGTTTAAATAGCCAAATGACATTACAACAAGCTGAAGAAAAAATCTTTTCTAAAAAACTTTGAAGTAATCCAGCTGGCTCAGAAATTAATTATGATATATCAACAAAAACAAAACTTAATGTTGATACAGAAACAAACTCAATTTCTTTTGCACCAACAGGGTACTATAAAAATCCAAGCTTCGGTAGATTAGAAGAAATCGTAACTATTTCTGGATTTGCCAAATAAACACTTTTATTATTGATATTAAGGATAAAATGAAATTAAAAAAACTATTTTCTGTTATTTTCCCTGCTAGTTTATTATCAATTTCACTAATTTCTGCTTCATGTAAACAACCAGTTGTTGAACCTGAAGAAAAAAACAAAGATAAGGATAATAAGCAAAAAGACGATAACAATACTGATAAAAAACCTCAGCCAAGCGTTGAACCAGTTGAGCCAGATCAACCCAAACCAAATCCTACACCTGATGTAGATCCTAAACAACCAGACACCAACCCTGAAACTCCAATTCAACCAGATCAACCAAGGCAAAATAATGATGAACAAACTCTTGAAGGTAAAGAATTAAATGGATTAACTATTACTAAATATGGTTTTTTGTTAGATAACTTAAATATTAACAAATCAATGTTGCCTTCACAAGTAGCTGAATTGTTAAAAACATTTACTAAAAATACAGAAAAATACAATGTATCAGGAATAGAAGTTATTTCATACAGTGACAAAACTGGTGATATGACTTTTAGAATTAATGGTAATTATGGTTCAGTTAATTTATCTGAAAACGTTACTATTTCAGGTCTTTCTAAAATAGTTTCATATCACAAAGTTCAAATCGAATTTAATTTAGATAAACTAAAACAAAATAAAACAAACTTAGAAAACTTGTTAAACCAAAACAGTGAAACAATCTTAGGTTATATAACTTCAATTAAATTACTAAATGGGCAAGATGAAATAGTGAAAACTATTACAGATTTCCAAAACAGTGATGTAGAAGTTTCTAGAATACAATTAGTAAAAGAAAATAATCAATATAAGGTTGATTTAACTTTAAAAGAAACTGCTAAAGTGTTTGAAAACAATCAGCAAAATAATGAATCTGTAATTGTTTATACTGGTAAAGTAAATGTTGAAGCTTCATACACAGATGTTGAATATTTAAATTACTTGGTAAATAACCAATTAGTTAAAAAAGAAGTGGATAATCTAGCTTCATCTTATGCTTCTTCATATTTCGCTAGAAGCAATGAAGTAGATTTAACTACTGAGTTTTTTGGTTTAAATGAAAATTACAGAATGTATCAAAATGAGGCTATATCAGTTAAATCTAATATGGCTGCAAATGATTTAACTGGTACTTTATATTTAAGTTTATATTTAGAAGTTCAAATCGACGGACAAACAATTACTAGTGAATTTGTAACTAAAGAAATCACTGGATTTAAAGCGCTAGATCAGCAAGCTTTAGAACAATTGTTTACAGTTACTATTTCAGGAGATTTCAAAACATCTCAACCTTCATTAATTGATAGTTTTAAAGCTAATTCGCAGAATTTTGCATTAACTGATGCACAATATATGCAAATAGTTGGAAATAAAAACTTTCTAGTACTAAGAGAAAGTCAAGACAACACAGGAATTAAGTCATATCAAGCAAATAACAATAATCGTTTCAGAATAAATATTGGTAATGAATTTCAAACTATTCAACAAATTTACAACACTACAACCGGAGTTGCTTCTGGTTTATATTTAAATTATATGAATATTGAATTTAAGCAAATGGATAGTTTTGAGTGAGCTAATACAACAAAAAATAAATTAAATGCTAAATTGCATTACACAATTACATTTAATATTGCTAACTCTACTTCTGAAAACCCTTCAGAAAAGCAAGTTGTATTGAACCAGCATGTTAATGTTTATTTTGTAAAATAGAAAATAAAAATCACGTCAATGACGTGATTTTATTATGCAAATTTAATGATTGAATTATTGTAATTTTTCAAAAATATCTTCACCTGCTTCAAATGACATTTCAGCACCGAAGTTTTTAGCGATAATGTTTCCTAATGTTCCTAAACCATTAATAACTGGTAAAACTTTAGGTGATTTGAATGATTTTGAGTAAATTGTTGCTGGTAAGTATTCTCTTGTGTGGTTAAATCCTGGGAATAATGGGTCATTTCCGTGGTCTGATGTCATAATTAATAAATCATCTTCACGTAATGCGTTTACTAACACCCCTAATTTGGCATCTAAATCAGCAATGTTTTGACCAAATCCGTGTACATTTCTTCTGTGTCCAAAGTGTGAGTCAAATTGAACTAAGTTTGTGAAAACAAATTTATTTTCACCTTCTAATGTTTTAGCTAAATCGATTGTAATGTCTAATCCAGCGGCATCTGATCCACTTGGTAAGTGTCTTGTAATTCCTTGACCTACAAAAATATCGTTAATTTTACCTACTGAAATAACTTCAACACCTTTTTCTTGTAATCTGTTTAATGTCATTTCATGTGGTTTATTAGCATAGTCGTGACGGTTGAATGTTCTTGTGTAGTTTCCTTCTTCACCAATGTATGGACGTGCAATAATTCTACCTACGTTTCATTCAGGACGTGATGAACAAATTTGTCTTGCAGCTTTAGCATATTTGTATAAGTTGTCTAATCCTGTTCATTCTTCATGTCCACAAATTTGAAGCACTGAATCGTTTGATGTATAAACAATAATAGCACCTTCAGCTTTTTCTCTGTGTGCTAATTCATTAATGATTTCTGTACCTGAAGCAGCTTTATTACCAACAATTGGTCTCCCATCAAACGCTTTAGATAATTCATCGATTAATTCTTGTGGGAAACCGTTTTCAGCAAATGTCGGAAATGGCACCATAGTTTTAATACCCATCATTTCTCAGTGTCCAGCTAAAGTATCTTTAGCATTTGAAACTTCTTGAACTTTAGCCATATAAGCCATCGGTTGAGCAACTTTATAGTTTCCGTTTAAGTCTGTAATGTTACCAATACCTAATTTTTTTCAAGTATCAATTTTGAATTCTTCAACCATTGAAGCTGATCTAATAGTGTTAGCACCATCATCACCGAATCTTTTTTGATCTTTATCTGGTCCAATTCCTAAACCGTCTGTAACGATCATAAAAACACGTTTAAATTTTGCCATAATAAATTTTTCTCCTGCAGTGTAAAAATAAATATTTTTACTTAATATATTAACTATTTAATTTTAAATTATTTTTTATTATTCGATTAACTTTTTTGCAAAGTTGAAAAGTTACATTTTGATGTTTCCAGGAGTACGTGGATAAGGAATTGCATCACGAATGTTATCAATTCCTGTAACGTACATTACCAATCTTTCAAATCCAATACCAAATCCTGAAGATTGCATGTGTCCAAATCTTCTCAGGTCTAAATATCATTGTAAATCATCAGCATCAATATTTAATTCATGAATTCTTTTTAGAAGTTTATCATAATTACTTTCACGTTGTGAACCACCTATTAATTCACCGATTCCAGGAACTAGTAAATCAAAAGCTGCTACAGTTTTGTTATCATCATTTTGATACATGTAAAATGCTTTAAAGTCTTTAGGGAAATTAATTACTGCTACTGGTGATTTGTAAATTACTTCTGTTAAATATCTTTCGTGCTCTGTACCTAAATCTAGACCAAACTTAATATCTTTGTTTTCAAAAATTTCTTTAACTTCAGCTAGTTTCGAAATTGCTTCTGAGTAATCGAGTGTTTTGACTTTATTCTCCAAAAAGATCTCGAGATTTTGTAATAAATCTGGTTTGTAGTTTTCTGTTAAATATTTAAATTCAAACGGGTGTTTTGCAATTGTGTTTCTAATAACAACTTTTAATAAATCATCAGCTAATTCAATAATTTGTTTTAAATCGTAAAATGCCACTTCTGGTTCAATCATTCAAAACTCCGCAAGGTGTTTTTTAGTATTTGAATTTTCAGCTCTAAATGTTGGTCCAAATGTGTAAATTTTATTCATCCCAATTGCATAACTTTCACCATGTAATTGACCTGTTACACCTAATGTGGCTTTTTTGTTTTTACCAAAAAAGGCATTATTAGTATTTTTATCAGAAACTAAAAATGTTTCTCCAGCACCTTCTCCATCGTTGCTTGTAAAAATAGGGCTAGCCATTCAATGAAAATCACGAGCAATAAAGTATTTATGAACTTCTTGAGCTAAAGTTGAACGGATTAACATAACTGAACGAAGTAAGTTAGTACGGTGTCTTAAATGTGGTATTTCTCTTAAAGTTTCTAAGTTAATTTCTTGCCCTTGAATTGGGTAATCTTCTGCTATTTTTTGTATTCCAAAATTTGTTCTGCAACTAATTCAATTGGCTGTGGTGAATTAGGTGTAGCGTTTAATTTTCCTTTAACTACTAGTGCTGAGCCTGGTTTTAGTTGATCTAATAAGTCAAAATCAAACTCAGTTCCTTTGAAAACAACTTGTAGATTTTTAACAGTCGACCCATCGTTTAATTCGATGAAACGAATTTTTTTATTCCCTCTATTAGAACTGATTCATCCCTTAACTTCTACATCTACTCAACCATCATAAAAGCCTGGTTTAAGTAAAAAGTTTTTAACTAAATGCATAAAATACTCCTTGATTTATTGAATTATAAAAATAATGACTTTTTATTAATAGTTCTAGCACTAATGTAGTTTTTGTAATAAGCATCGTTAAACGTTATACCTAAAAACATAAAGTAAGCGAATCAGTTAATAAAGAAAGCGATTGATAAGAAAAATCCTACCACACTACCAAATTTACTATAACTGAAATAACTATTAATCGTTTGAAATAAAAGAACTAATAAAATTATTGGTACAGCAGCTAATATTGCTCCTTTATTTAGATAACTAAAATTATTTTTAAATGAAGGTGCAAATTTGAATAAGCCTAGCATTAAGGTGTAAAAGAAAATAATTGTAAAAATAATATAAATCAAATTGTTGGCAAAACTAGTTTGAATGTTATTATCAACTATTGTTACAAATTGTTTTTCAATCAAAATGTCTAATGTTGATATAAATCACAATCAAAACGCAACAAAAAGCACTAATAAAAGCCCTTTAAATTTATTCCCTCAATATGTTCCTATTTTGTAATGATCATAAATATAATTGTTAGCTGAAACTAATTTCTCATAACCAGAACTAGAAATATATAGGGCTGAAAGGAATAAAAGCAGTCAAGGAAGTAAAGTATGTCAGCTTAATTCATCTGTTTTGGATAAACTGATTGATATTTCTCCTAAGTAGTTATTTGCCCCTGCTAAAAAACGACCTAATATTAAGTTAAAAAAGTAATTTTGATACTCTGAACCTATCGCATTGTTATACCAATCCATATTGCTTAAAAATAGGTTAATTAGATAAACGATATAAATAACAGGTACAAATGAAACTAGCAAATAAAAAGCGGTTGATAGTCAGATAAAGTTGTATTCCTTACTTACAAACCTAGCATAAACAGTGTCAATAACTTTTTTACGTCTTTTTCTAGGGCTTTTAGCTTCTTTGAAATAAAGTAAGATGAATGCAAAGAAACTAATAATTAAATCTTTTACTATGAATTGATAAATTTTTTCAACTATTAAAAAACGATCTGGAAAAATAAGATTTGAATGAAAATTTTTAAATTTTTTACGTTTATTTTTCAGAGATATTAGTTTTTTATAATCAGTTGGTTTATTTTTATTTAAAAAGTTCATTTAATGTTTGTTCCATAATTTGGTTTGACACTTGTGGATTAACTTGTCCATTTGTTTGTGCCATCAAATTACCTAAGATAAACTTAGTAACTCTTTCTGGACGGTTAGGATATTCTGCTACTATTGTAGGGTTTGAATCAATAATTTGTTTAATAATATCTGTAATTAATTTTGGATCTGAAATCTGTTTTAGATTATGTTGTGTTAATAAATCTTCCATATTACCATCAAAATCAACTAAAAGCGGAATTAATTTTTAAGTGATTTTCCTGATAAAACACCTTGATCTAATAAGTTTAAAGCCTCTTGAATATATAAAGGCTTAATATTTAATTGTGTTGGGTGTAGAGTTTTTGAATTAGCTAGTGAGACTATTTCAGCAAAAAAGACTTTTGATAGTTTATCTAAATCCGGATATTTAATTGAATCAAAATAGTTAGCTAGTTCAACATCATCAATCAAGCTTTGAACATAAATGTTTTGAATATTTGCATCTAAATAACGTTTTTCACGTTGTAATGGTAATTCGTTTATTGTAACTGAGTCAATGAATTGTTTTGACAGTTTAATTACTGGAATATTTGGATCAGGAAAGTATTTATAATCAACTGCTCCTGTTTTGGTTCTCATTACAACGTTAGAGTTAGTTGTATCATCATACCTTTTGGTTTGTTGTAATATTGGTTCATTTAAAAGTAGTTTTTTACGTTGTTGCTGAATTTCAAACTCAATTGCTTTTTTGATATTTGAAGTTGAATTCAAGTTCTTAATTTCAACTTTTGTTCCAAATTTATCAACACCGTAAGGTCTTAAAGAAATATTGATATCTGCTCTTAATGAACCTTGTTCTAACTTACCTTCTGAAATATTCAATGCTAAAACGGTTTTTTTAATCATATCCACATAAGCGGCAGCTTGTTCAGCGTTTTGAATGACAGGATAAGTTACTATTTCAATTAAGGGAATTCCGGCACGATTATAATCTAGCTTTGTACCATCTTGTTCATGGTGTTGTCTTGCTGTGTCTTCTTCTAAATGAATTCTTTCGATTTTAATTTCTTTTAAACCTTGTGATGTTTTAATCTGAATTGTTCCATTTTGTCCAATTGGTCTATAAAATTGAGTGATTTGATATCCTTTTGGTAAATCTGGATAGAAGTAATTTTTGCGATCAAAATGTAACTCATCATCAATTTGCATGTTTAAGGCTTTGGCTAATGCAATTCCATATTTAACAGCTTGTTTATTGACTTGTGGTAAAGTACCTGGGTATGCCAAGTCAATTTGATGCGCGTGAGTATTAGGTTCAGCAAAAAAGTCAATTGGAGCTGGTGAAAACATTTTTGTTTTAGTTTTTAATTCAATATGAATTTCTATACCAATAATTGTTTCAAAATTGTGCATTTTACTCCTTAATTAAACCTTGAATATATAAAGCGTAACTTAATAATTTGGCATCATTGTATCTTTTAGCATCTATAGCTAAGTTAAACGGTAAATCGTTGTATGTACCTAATGGAATTGTAATTGATGGATTACCTGCTAAATTAGCACCTGTTAAAATGTAATTCATTACATCATATTGTGAAGTATCTTCATCAAGCAATGGAGCAATTGAAGCGAAGGCAGGATAAATAACAACATCAGCCTGTTCATGTAGTGAGTTTAAATAATTAGCAATAACAGTTCTAGCTTTTTGAGCTTTAATAAATACTTCTTGTTGATTTTCTGTATATAAGAAATAACTTCCTAACGCTAGTCTTTCTTGTACCATTTGTCCAAAATGTGTTGAGCGTGTTGAGTGCATAATATCTTGTCAAGTGTCTTTTTCAACACGATTTCCGAATGCAACACCATTTAAATTAGCTAGGTTTGAGCTAGCTTCTGAGAAGCTTACTACACGATACACAATATTAATTGCTCTTAAAATATCTAAATTAGGTTTAATAACTTCGACTGCTATATTATTTTCTTTTAATTTGTTTAAAGCATTGCTGTAGGCACTGTTGACAAAATCTTGACAAAACTCTGATAAATCCAGTGCTAAAACTTTTGCAGGTTTTAGAGATTGATTTACTGGCAATTCTACTTCTTTTGTTGTCATGTCTTTATCATCTAAACCATATGTTGCTCTAGCAACTTCAATTGTGTCAGAAACATCATGTGTGAAATAAGCAACTGTATCTAAAGAAGAAGCATATGCAAACATACCATAACGACTAATAGCCCCATAAGAAGGCTTGAAGCCTACTAATCCATTGTATGATGCTGGAAGTCTAACGCTATCACCCGTATCTGAACCTAATGCTAATCCTACATTTTTAGTCATAGTTGCCGCTGAACCTGATGATGATCCACCGACTAGGCGTTTTGGATCTAGTGGGTTTGTTATTAGTCCAAATCCACTGTAAGTTCCTGTTCCACCTAAGGCTAATTCATCGTTATGAACTTTTGATACTGCTTTAGCAGATGCATCAAGTAATTTAGAAACTACTGTAGCATTATAACCTGGCTGAAAGTTAAGTAGAATTTTGCTTGATGCTTGTGTTTTTGCGTCTTTTGTTGCAAAAACATCTTTGATTGTAAAAACAACATCTTTTAGAATTGTATTTGAAGGATTTTGTGAAATTAAACCATCTGAAAAAACGTGCGATACTGCATTATTTGTATCATTTTGCATTTCTCTTAAGGCTAATTCGAAATTTCCTTTGTGTTTATAATTTTGCATTATTTAACCACCTTAGTTAAAATCACATAATCTTGATCTTTGTTATAAGCGTTATTTAAAATTTGTTGTTTTGAAATAGCATATGACATATCTAGTTCATCTTCTCTTAGCAGTTCTAAAACAGGCGTAGCATCCATTCTTTCCATAGGTTGGACATTTTCTAAGTCTAATTTATCTAAAGCTTGTAGTTGTTTTTGAATTGAAATTCATGAATTTAAAATGTTTTCTAACACTACAGGAGTAGGCTCTAACATTAGTGAATCAGCGATTTGAATTAACTTTTCTTTTTCAATTGTTTTCATAATGAATTACTTAAATTTAGGTAATGAATAAAACTCTAAATTGTTTAAGTATTTTAACCCTCCTGTAAATTCGGTAAATTTGATTTGATAGCAGTGTAGCATTAAACGATTTGCTTTAGCGCCTTGATATTTTTTATCACCATGAATTGGTTTATTTAAAAAGCGTAATGAAACTCTTATTTGGTGTTTGCGTCCAGTAACTAATTGCGCTACTTTTTTGTTTTTATCTGAATAAAATTGAGTGATGGCTAATTTAGAATTTTCAGATTGTTTGGGACTAAATTTCATACGTTTTTTAGCTTCATCTTTTGAAATATAACCTTTAACAACTAAAGGGTTTTTAACGCTATAAGCGCTTAGGTCTAAATCATTTTGAAATAAATAGCGTTTAATTACTTTGTCTCAGTTTTGATTTAAATAGTTTAAAGTTGCATAATTTTTACCATAAACTATTAATCCACTAGTTTCTTTATCTAAACGCCCAACGTGTGAAGGTTTAAAGCTGTCTTGTGATTTAAATTTTAAGTATGATAAAACTTGATTATCTAAGCTATTTTCTTCACCGTGAACTTCAACACCATTTGGTTTATTAACAAGCAAAATGTTATCATCCTCATAAATAACAGTGAATTGTTGTGATACTTTTTTTAGTTCAGTTTGTTGATTTGTTACAAGTTCAAAACTGTCAATACCATAAACTACAATTTCATCATTTTGATTAATAATATGTGTTTTTGCTATTTTACGTATGTTGTTGATTTTAATTTCGTTTTTACGAAATAATTGTTCTAATTTACTTTTAGGTAAGTTAGGTAAGTAATTTTGTAAAACTTTATAAATGTTTCGATTAGCATCATTATGTGTTGCTTTAATTTGAATCATAAATTTCCTTATAAATACAAAAAATAAAATTGCTAAACAATTTTATTCCTGTCTTTGGCTTGAATATAAGTCAAAGTCTTCAGTGTCTCCATCAGATTGATCTAAATGGCTAAAATCACGTAAACTTGGTAGCTCTTGCATACTTGTTAATTTAAAGTGATCATAGAATTTAGCAGTAACTCCATATAAAATAGGGCTACCAGGTGTTGGAGAAACACCCACTTCTTCAATAATCCCTTTTGTGATTAAAGTTGACACAATGTGATCAGAAACAATGTTTCCACGATATTTAGTAATTTGACTTCTTGTAACTGGTTGTTTATAAGCGACAATCCCTACAACTTCTAAAGTCGCTTGAGATAAACGTTGTTTTTTAGCAACTGTAACCATTTTTGTAATTCATTCTTTGTAAGTTTCACGAGTTGCTAGTTTATAAATGTCATTAAAGTTAACAACCTTTAAACCTTGTTCAAGTTTGTTATATTCTCTTAAAAAGTCTTCCATAACTTTTTTAGCTTCAGCTTGATTGTTTAAACCAAAAATCTCTTTAACTTGTTCTAAGTTTAAACCTTCATCACCTTGGTAGTATAGTAAAACTTCAAGTATTTTATTCTTCATTGTATAACTCTCCTCGAACTATTTTGATTTCACCATATTCTTCTGTTTGAATGATTTTTAAGAACTGTTGGTTGGCTAAAATTAATAAAGCTAACAATGTAATAACAAAGTGTTGCATTGAAGGTTGATTGAAAATCATTTCAAACGGTACTTCAGGGTGCTGTTTTAAAAGACTTTTGATTAATGGGAATTGATCTTTTGGTGCTAGATTAATTTGTTGCAATTTAACACTTTTCAATTTTTGAGCATGAACTCTTTCAAACATTTTCTTTAAAACATTAATCAACTTAGCCGGGGTACTATGACCATCCAAACGACTGTCATTAACATCTACTATAAATTCTTCGATGTCAGAAGGTTCTTTGATGTAGATGTCTTGACGTTCTGTTTGAAATGTTTCAAGAGCTTTAGAAATTTGCTTAAATTGTTCATAAGCCAATAAACTACGGCGTAGTTCATCCTCTTCGATTTGAACTTCTGGATCTGGTTCTTGACCATCTTCACGAATGGCTGCATTAGCTTTAATTTTAATTAAAGTGGCTGCCATTACTAAATATTCTCCAGCTACATCAATATCATCTTGTTTTAGTGAATCAATGATTTCTAAATATTGATTTGCTAATTCAACAAGGTTAATTGATTCGATGTTCATTTTCTTTTCACGAACTAAATTTAAAAGTAAATCTAACGGACCTTCAAATTCATCAAATTGGAAAGTGAATTCAGCGTAATTCGGATTACTTCTAATCTTCATAAGTTTGTAAATCCTCTTCAATTAACTGTTTTGTTCTGCTTGCCACAGCTTTTGAGTCTTGCGAAATAAAGTTTGAAGGTTTAAGAGGCTTTAAGAAATTAATGACAATTGTTTGTCTACCTTTTTTAGTTCTTGAATCTGCATTTAATGAATTAAAGATTGAAACAGGAACAATGGTCATATATTCTTTTTGCGCAACACGGAATGCACCAGATTTAAATTCACCTAATGCTTTTTCTTTAACTCTAGTACCTTCTGGAAAAATGACACCTAGTGTTTTTTGTGCTTTGATGTGCGCACTAAATTCATCTAGTGTTTTTAAACTTTCACGCAGTGAGGTGCGATCGATATAAAAGGTGTCAATTAAGTTTAAAACTCTTTTAGTTAGGAATTTTGATTGTAATTCTTTTTTAGCTAAAAATGTAGCCATGAATTCTTTAATATTGTATTCTTCTGATTTTTGTTCTAAAGCAACCATTAAAGCTAAAGCGTCAAAATTAGATTTATGATTTGGAACTAGCAGTGTAGCACCACTACGTGGTAAATTGTCATAGTTTCTCACTTCAACATCAATGTTATATAGTTTTAAAAGTTTCTTAGCTAACTTTAAAACGTAATTGTATCTAACTTCAAGCGGTAAAGTATCTGCTTGTTTACGGTAACGTCTAGCTTTAAAAATGATTGATAGAGATCTTAACAATCAAATTGGTGATGTTAAGATTTGTTTCAAAGTAGTATTAATGGCACATTTTTTACTCATAATAAATATCCTCTTGTACAAAAGCCACTATCAATTGTGAAGTATAACTAATCGAGATAACAAAGTTCTTGAAACTTCACAGCGGGCCTTTTTTAATTAAATTGATTTTTCTAAAATCAATGTAGGCGTTGTCAGCTTTAAAAACAGCTTCTTTTATACATCATGCACGTGCTAGAAAACGTGCTTTTGTGTCTATATCATTGGGATCAATGGTATAAAAAGCCGTTAGTTCATCGTTTGATAAAATGCGTTTAACAAAAACATCAGTTTTATTATAAAAACGCTTAATTTCAGTTATATCAACACCTATTTTTAGCATAAATTTATTATATAAATTTCCAGTAAATTACTATAAGAAAATAGCATAAGTTAAGACTTATGGCACTATGTTTGAAACTTAAAAAATTAGATTTTATTGAAAATAATTAATAGTAAACGATTAATTTTGTCATAGTTATTCAACTGTTTACAGAACTTTAATTCTTTGATTAAATTTGGATATAAATGAAGAGTTTTGACATTAGCATATTTGAAATAAATCATGAAGAAATCGAATAAATCACTCATTTTGAATGAATAATTAATTTCTAATTCAATTAGTTTTTCATTCAATAAATTTAAAGTCATTTGAAAAAATTTAAAAAAGAAATTTATATCTATTTGAGGTTGAAAAACTAGGTTTAAGTTAAAGTTTTTTGAAATATTTGTGCTGTTGATTAGAGATTCTATTAATTCAATATTTTCTTCTAAATTCAATAATGCATCTAATTCAGGGTATACATGTTCAACTACTGTTGCTTGATAATTGGCTTTAAATATAAATGTTGTTTCCTTAAGTCAGTTAAAAATTCTGTTGTCGTATAAGTTCGCATAATTATAAATATTTTCTTTATTGTTTTGATTATATTTTGAATTTATTATAGGAAAAATTGATGTTAAATATTCCATTTCTTTGTGTTTTTTAGTTCAAAGTTTATGGCTATAAATAAACTTAATACATTGTTTTGTGTTTAGTATTTTTGATAAACAAACACAGTGATTGTCTTGACCATTTAGTGAATTAATATTTCTATAAAAATTAACATAATTGTTGATTTTTAATGATGGGTATTTATATAAATTATTATTTCAATTAAAATCAAAATAATCAATCTGATACATATCTTGTTTGTTCAAAATATCAAACAACATTGAAAATATCGGATTTTTAGCATAAATTATAAGCTTGGGTTTATTTATTTTCTTGGTTGTAAAATAATTATTTATAGCTCATATCCATTCAGTGTTAGCATAGTCGTAAACACTAACAATCTGATGATTAGAATTAAATAATAGGAGATGTATTTTTGTACTAGTTGAATTTTTAGAAAAGTCCAAGTAAAAATTTTCTATATTTGTTTTAAAATCTGAACTTTTATAAAACAAAGGCAAGATATAGTAAGTGTTTGATGACAAAATATTTTCTTTATTCACTTTTTCTAAATTAGAACTTAAATGAGTCGCATTTTGATCTAAAATATGCTGTCAAACTAAATTGCAATGTTCAAAATCATGTGTATAACATAAATAATCATTGTATTGACTACAGTTAAAATAATGTTGTAATTTATTCTTAAAACAATCTTGGAGTTGAAAAAGTTGAGGAAAATTGATTTTAGTTATCAATTGAAATTTATTAAGTAAAATTTGAATCAATTTTTTAATTGGTTTTAATTCATAGTATATATCTTGTATTTTTTGTTGTGTTTTTAAAGGTAAATAACGACAGTATCAAAGTGCTAGCAAGTTTAAATCTTGATATGGTAAAAAGATTAAGTAATTATCTTTAAATTTAGTTAAAACATTTAATTTATAATGTTTCATAGCATCTAAATCTTTAAAATTCTTAATACATAAAGTTATTTGTTTTCTGAATTTTGCGTTTTTTATAAAAGATTTTAATTCTTTGTTTCTTATATTTGATTTTAAATACAATTTTAACAACACTTCATGATCTTCACCTCTCAGTGTATGAAAAACTAATTCAGTATTGTTATTGCATTTCTTTTTTATGTAGTTCAATGACATAATTTCATTTTATAAAAAAACCTTATTATGTTATTTTTGCTAAATTTCAAATATGAAAAAATACAGCAAAAACTGAAAAATGAAATAAAAAATCACCTAGCGGTGAAAATTTTTATATTCTCTGAAAACTGAATAGTAATAATAATCTACTAAAATGTCGTTGAATACATTTTAAACCTTTAAACCTATTAATTTATTAGTAATGGTCAGCTGAATGTATTACTACACTTACACTTCCATCCTATCAACCTCGTAGTCTACAAGGAATTTCAAGGGAATACTTATCTTTGAGGAGGCTTCCCACTTAGATGCTTTCAGCGGTTATCCCTTCCGTACTTAGCTACCCAGCTATGCCTCTGGCGAGACAACTGGAACACCAGCGGTACGTCCACTCCGGTCCTCTCGTACTAAGAGCAGCTCTCATCAATATTCCAACGCCCACATCAGATAGGGACCGAACTGTCTCACGACGTTCTGAACCCAGCTCGCGTACCGCTTTAATTGGCGAACAGCCAAACCCTTGGAACCGACTCCAGCTCCAGGATGCGATGAGCCGACATCGAGGTGCCAAACCTTGCCGTCGATGTGATCTCTTGGGCAAGATAAGCCTGTTATCCCCAGGGTAACTTTTATCCGTTGAGCGACTGCCGTTCCATGACGTACAGCCGGATCACTAAGTCCTGCTTTCGCACCTGCTCGACTTGTAGGTCTCGCAGTCAAGCACACTTCTACCTTTGCGCTCTACATACGGTTTCTGACCGTATTGAGTGTACCTTTGAACGCCTCCGTTACTTTTTAGGAGGCGACCGCCCCAGTCAAACTACCCACCACGCACTGTCTCCCCACCGGATAACGGTGGCAGGTTAGAAACTCAACATACCAAGGGTGGTATTTCAAGGTCGACTCCTCTAAGGCTAGCGCCTTAGTCTCACAGTCTCCCACCTATCCTACACATGTTAGGCCAAGTTCCAATACGAAGTTGTAGTAAAGCTCCATGGGGTCTTTTCGTCTTGATGCGGGTACCCAGCGTTTTCACTGGGACCATAATTTCACCGAGTCCAATGTTGAGACAGTTGAGAGATCATTGCGCCTTTCGTGCAGGTCAGTATTTAGCCGACAAGGAATTTCGCTACCTTAGGACCGTTATAGTTACGGCCGCCGTTCACCCGGGCTTCACTTCAATGCTTCGTGTAAAACTAACACATCCGCTTAACCTTCGGGCACTGGGCAGGCTTCACCCCCTATACATCATCTTGCGATTTAGCAGAGAGCTGTGTTTTTGATAAACAGTTGCCCCTCACAATTTACTGTGGCCAACTTAAGTTGGCACCCCTTCTTGCGAACTTACGGGGTTAATTTGCAGAGTTCCTTAACATTGGTTTTCTCGCTCGCCTTAGAATACTCATCTTGGGAACGTGTGTCCGTTCTCGGTACAGGCACCTGAAATGTTAAAACGTTTAGAAGCTTTTCTAGGAAGCATGAAATCACACAATTCAGCAAATGCTTATGCATCGTAGATTCCAGTTATAGAGTCCGCATTTAACTAAACTCACCAGTCGCTACTTACCCCTAAATCCAATAATAGGTAGTGCTATCCTTCTCCGTTACTCCATCACTAATTTCAGGTGGTACAGGAATATTAACCTGTTGTCCATCGGATACGCTTTTCAGCCTCTCCTTAGGTCCTGACTAACCCTGGGTGGACGAACCTTCCCCAGGAAACCTTTCCCAATAGGCGTTGAGGATTCTCACCTCAAATCGTTACTCATACCGGCATTCTCACTTCTTAACGCTCCACCAGTCCTCACGGTCTGACTTCAATGTGATAAGAACGCTCCTCTAACGTACTAAATGTACCCGTGGCTTCGGTATTGTGTTTGACTCCCGTTACATTATTGGCGCAAGTTCTCTTGACTAGTGAGCTATTACGCACTCTTTAAAGGATGGCTGCTTCTAAGCCAACCTCCTAGTTGTTTATGAAAACTCACAACCTTTCTGACTTAACACAATTTTGGGACCTTAGCCGACGATCTGGGTTGTTGCCCTCGCGAGCCGGGACGTTAGCACCCCGGTTCCGACTGCATGATAATACACAATGATATTCGGAGTTTGATTATAGTCAGTACCGCTAGGCGCGGCCATTCCATATTCAGTGCTCTACCATCAAAGCTTAACATCACACGCTAGCCCTAAAGCTATTTCGAGGAGAACCAGCTATCTCCAAGTTCGATTGGAATTTCTCCGCTATTCACAAGTCATCCGGGCACTTTTCAGCGTACTACGGTTCGGCCCTCCACTTGGGGTTAACCAAGCTTCAGCCTGCTCATGAATAGATCACATGGTTTCGGGTATATGTCAACATACTAAGCGCCCTATTCAGACTCGATTTCTCTTCGGCTCCGCTTTTTCTCTGCTTAACCTTGCATGTTAACATAACTCGCCGGTCCATACTGCAAGATGTACGCCATCAGCCATTAACGGCCTCTGACTACTTGTAAGTAAGTGGTTTCAGATTCTATTTCACTCCCCTCCCGGGGTTCTTTTCACCTTTCCCTCACGGTACTAGTTCACTATCGGTGTCTGGTTAGTATTTAGCCTTACCGGATGGTCCCGGCAGATTCAGACAGGGTTTCACGTGCCCCGACCTACTCAGGATACTGTTTGAGTTTTTGCCATTTCGTATACGGGGGTTTCACCCTCTATGCCTAGCTTTTCCAAGCTATTCTACTATAGCAAAAATTTCTAACTCATTTATAACAGTCCTACAACCCCAATATAAAATATTGGTTTGGGCTCATTCACGTTCGCTCGCCGCTACTGATGAAATCATTTTTATTTTCTCTTCCTGTTGCTACTAAGATGTTTCAGTTCACAACGTGTCTCGCAAATGGAACTATGTATTCATTCCATAGCAACTAGTCATTACACTAGTTAGGTTTCCCCATTCGGAAATCCCCGCTTCGTAGCTTATATCCAGCTCCACGAGGCTTATCGCAGGTAATCACGTCCTTCATCGACTTCCAGACCCAAGGCATCCACCACAAACTCTTACTTATTTAAAAGTTTAATAACAATATTTACCTATCGTTTATTGATGTATTCAAAGACATTTTAATAAATTATTATCTAATTAGATAATTAACTCGGTTCAAAACAAATTGACTAATTTATTTTTGATGTCGTTGTTATATTAATATCTTTACTATTCAGTTTTCAAAGAACATATGAGAGAAATCCTCTCAAAACTAGATATATAACCATTGGACTATTAACAATGTACATGACTAATAATATTTAAAAATAGTCTTGAAATAGGTAATGTTGACAACCAAAGTTGTTGTCGTATGTACTCCGTAGAAAGGAGGTAATCCATCCCCACGTTCTCGTAGGGATACCTTGTTACGACTTCACCCCAGTCACCAGTCCTGCCTTAGGCAGTTGTTTCCGTAGTTAACAAAACCGACTTCGGGCATTACCAGCTCCCATGGTGTGACGGGCGGTGTGTACAAGACCCGAGAACGTATTCACCGTAGCGTAGCTGATCTACGATTACTAGCGATTCCGACTTCATGTAGTCGAGTTGCAGACTACAATCCGAACTGAGAATGGTTTTTTGAGATTTGCTCCACGTCGCCGTATTGCTTCTCTTTGTACCATCCATTGTAGCACGTGTGTTGCCCCACTCGTAAGAGGCATGATGATTTGACGTCGTCCCCACCTTCCTCCCAGTTACCCGGGCAGTCTCCCTAGAAGATTTAACTAAGAATAAGGGTTGCGCTCGTTGCAGGACTTAACCGAACATCTCACGACACGAGCTGACGACAACCATGCACCATCTGTCATTCTGTTGACCTCCACTATATCTCTATAGCTTTGCAGAAGATGTCAAGAGTGGGTAAGGTTCTACGCGTATCTTCAAATTAAACCACATGCTCCACCGCTTGTGCGGATCCCCGTCAATTCCTTTAAGTTTCACTCTTGCGAGCATACTACTCAGGCGGATGATTTAATGCGTTAGCTGCGCCGATAGTTCCTATCAGCTAATCATCATCGTTTACAGCGTGGACTACCAGGGTATCTAATCCTGTTTGCTCCCCACGCTTTCGTCTCTCAGTGTCAATATGTACCCAGTTAACTGCCTTCGCCATGTTGGTGTTCTTCCTTATATCTACGCATTTCACCGCTTCACAAGGAATTCCGTTAACCTCTATACAATTCTAGCGTGCCAGTATCCAACGCGATTTGGGGTTGAGCCCCAAGTTTTGACGCCAGACTTAACACACAACCTACAGACGCTTTACGCCCAATAATTCCGGATAACGCTTGCAACCTATGTATTACCGCGGCTGCTGGCACATAGTTAGCCGTTGCTTTCTGATTTAGTACTGTCAAGGCCTTGCCATTTCCTGCAAGGTTTTTTCATCCTAAATAACAGCAGTTTACAACCCGAAGGCCGTCTTCCTGCACGCTGTGTCGCTCCATCAGGCTTTCGCCCATTGTGGAAAATTCCCTACTGCTGCCTCCCGTAGGAGTCTGGGCCGTATCTCAGTCCCAGTGTGGCGGTTCGGTCTCTCAACCCCGCTAAACATCATAGCCTTGGTGAGCCGTTACCTCACCAACTAGCTAATGTTACGCACCCCGATCTTTTAGTGAAGCTTTGAGGCTTCTTTCATATACAAATCATGCGATTTGTATAAGTATCCGGCATTAGCACTAATTTCTCAGTGTTATTCCAGTCTAAAAGGCACGTTAAGTACGTGTTACTCACCCATTCGCCGCTAAGTTCCGAAGAACTCCGCTCGACATGCATGTATTAGGCACACAGCCAGCGTTCATCCTGAGCCAGGATCAAACTCTCGAAAAAATTGACTGTCATGTATTTTGTTATATATCTAGTTTTAAAAGAACTTCTGTTTGCTTGTCAGCCTAATTATTATACCACTTGAGATTTTAAAAACCAAATATTTTTTTAAATATTTTTTAGGTGTGGCTTCATTTAGCTGTTTGCTTTATTATTTTATATTAATCTTTTTCATTTCAAAGAAAATAGATAAAAAAGTTGCCATATGGCAACTTTTGAATTATTTATTATATGTATTATAAGTTTCTATTCTTAATAATGCTTTTTTAAGTTTTGTTTCTAATTTCAATCTATCAACTTGTTGATTATGTGCAGCTTTTTCAATTTCTTTTGATAAAATTTCTTTTTCTTTCAAAGCCCTTTGTAGATCAATGTTTTTAACATCAATAATGTCGTCTGTGATGATGTTTATTTTTTCTGCATCAGCATAAACTAAACCACCACCAATATAACATTTAATAGAACTGTCGTCTTTTTCTCATCCAATAACTAAGTGTCCAACTTCAATGTTTGAAAACATAGGGGTTCGGTTTGCTTGAAGCCCGATGTAACCAATTGCTGTTTTTAAAGTTACTATTTCAACATCGCCTTCATAGAAGATTTGTTGAGGCGTAGTCACGGTTAAATGAATTGTTTGCATAATTAATTGTTTGCTTGTAGTTTTTTATAACGTTCTATAACGTCATCAATGCTTCCGGCATATCTAAAAATATCTTCTGGATAGTCATCTAAGTCACCACTTAAAATTGTTTTGAAACTTCTTAGTGTTTCTGAAAGAGGAACATAAGCCCCTTTGATACCTGAGAATTTTTCAGCTACTGTGAAAGGCTGAGATAAAAAGTTTCTAATTCTTCTTGCTCTAGCAACAATTTTTTTATCTTCTTCAGATAATTCACCAATTCCTAAAATAGCAATAATATCTTGTAATTCTTTGAATCTTTGTAAGATTGCAACAACTTGTTGTGCAATATCACAATGTTCAGGACCGACCACTAAAGGATCTAATAGTCTTGACGATGAATTAAGCGGATCAATTGCTGGATAAATACCTAAAGCAGCAATATTACGATCTAAAACTGTTTTAGCATCTAAGTGAGTGAAAGTTGTAGCAGGCGCTGGGTCTGTTAAGTCATCAGCCGGCACATAAACTGCTTGAACAGAAGTAATTGACCCTCTTCTTGTTGAAGTAATTCTTTCTTGTAATGCACCCATTTCTGTAGCTAATGTTGGTTGATAACCAACTGCTGATGGCATTCTACCTAATAGTGCAGAAACTTCTGAACCTGCTTGTGTGAAACGAAAAATGTTATCAATAAATAATAAAACATCTTGATTTTGTTTATCTCTGAAATATTCAGCCATAGTTAAACCTGATAGAGCAACTCTCATTCTTGCCCCTGGTGGTTCATTCATCTGACCGAAAACTAGCGCTGTTTTGTCTAAAACACCAGCTGCTTTCATTTCATAATACAAGTCATTTCCTTCACGAGTTCTTTCACCAACTCCAGCAAAAATAGAAAGTCCATTATGTTGTGTTGCAATGTTGTTGATTAATTCTTGAACTAAAACAGTTTTTCCAACTCCGGCTCCTCCAAATAACCCAATTTTTCCACCTTTAGCATATGGAATTAAAAGGTCAATAACTTTAATTCCTGTCTCTAAAATTTCACTTGAAGTTTTTTGTTCTTCATATGAAGGCGAAGGAGCATGAATCGGAGATCTTAAAACGTCTTGAGCAATAGGTTTTTCATCAATTGGATTACCTAAAACATCAAACATTCTTCCCAGAACTTCTTTTCCAACAGGCACTTTGATTGCTGAACCAGTGTCTTCAACTTTCATTCCTCTTTGTAGTCCATTAGTTGAAACCATAGAAATAGTTCTTGCTGTATCATCACCAATGTGTTGAGCAACTTCGAATGTGTAAGTTTTACCTTCGTGTTCTAGTTTTACAGCATTTAATAAACGAGGCAATTTACCTTCATCAAATCTGACGTCAACAACTGGTCCTAAAATTTGAACTATTGTTCCAATATTTTTTTCCATTTTTACCTCCTTTATTATGTTGCATCAGCACCAGCAACAATTTCATTAATTTCTTGTGTAATGTTGCTTTGGCGCTTACGGTTAAATTCTAATTTCAATTCTTTAATTAGATCATCTGCATTATTTGTGGCATTTTCCATGGCATTACGGCGAGATGCCATTTCAGAAATTTTTGACTCATTAGCTAAACAATAAACCATACTTGAAATATAAAGTGGAATTGAGTTTTTTAAAACTGTTTCAGCATTAGGTTCAAATTCTAATTCCTGCTTTGATGCTTCAATATTTCTTTTTTCAATATCGAATGGAAAAAGAGTTATTTGTTGAGCTTCTTGAACAACATTGTTGACAAATTTTGTGAAATATAAATAAATGCTAGATACTTCTTTGTCTTCATATAATTCCAAAGCTTTTTTAGCAATGATTGAACCTACTTGATAGTTGATTTTATCACCTAAGTCAGTGAAATTCTGCAAGATAGATTCATCATAAAGGCTTTTTAGCATTGTGTAGCCTTTAGTTCCTATAACTATAACTTTGTCATTTGGCTTAAATTGAGATTTAAACAGTTTAATAATATTGTGATTATATGAACCACAAAGACCTAAATCAGAAGTTATAACAATGTGCAAATTAGCTTCAACATCTTTATTCTTTGGAAAAATATTATAAAAATCTTGAATTTGTACATGCGCTACTAAATCATCAAAAGTTTCTTGAATCAGTTTTAAGTAAAGACTTGTCGCTTCAAATTCTTTTTTGAGTTTTTTAGTTTTAGCAGTTGAAACCAGTTGCATTGCATTGGTTATTTTTGAGTGTTAGCAACTACACCAATTCTGTTTTTTAAATTATTTAAATTAGCCATGATTATTCTTTTTCAGCTAAATATTTAGCAGGAATTGATTTGTAAAGTTTTGGATCATAGTTTGGAATTTGTGCAATGATTTTGTTAACGATTTCAATTAATGATTTTTCTATTATTTGATAATTTTCTGGTGAAATGACACCTTGATTTGCAACATCTGCATAAACATTAACACCTGTTGAATCTTTTTGTAAAAATTCTAAAACATTGTCACGATAGATATGGATGTATTCTTTTGGTAGTGGGTTAATAATTCTTTCTTTGACTCCAACCAGCATAATTGCTTGGGCAACTTGTGAAATAGCAAAGTATTGTTCTTGTTTTAACAATTCATAAACTTTTGCCCCATGCTCTAAAATAGTTTTTGTTGAATCATCAAGATCTGAACCAAATTGAGCAAAAGCTAGCATTTCATTGTATTGGGCTAATTCTAGTTTTAAAGAACCTACTACTTGTTTCATAGCTTTAATTTGAACAGCAGAACCAACACGTGAAACACTAAATCCAATATCAACCGCTGGACGTTGACCAGCATTGAATAAGGCTTCTTTGGTAAAAATTTGACCATCTGTAATTGAAATAACATTGGTTGGAATATAAGCGGAAATATCTCCCTGTTGTGTTTCAATAATTGGAAGTGCTGTAATTGAACCACCACCATTTTCGGCGTTTAATCTTACTGCTCTTTCTAGTAGTTGAGAATGTAAGTAAAAAACATCTCCTGGATAAGCTTCACGACCTGGTGGTCTACGAAGTAGTAATGAAAGAGTTCTGTAAGCCACAGCATGTTTTGATAAATCATCATAAACAATTAATACGTCTTGACCTTTTGATCTTCAGTATTCAGCCATTGTTACACCTGTGTAAGGAGCAATGTATTGTTGTGGTGCTAGTTCGCTAGCCCCAGCAACAACAATGGTTGTATATTCTAAAGCACCAGATTCACTTAATTTGTTAACAATTTGAGCTACTGTAGAGTTTTTTTGCCCAATTGCTACATAAACGCACTTAACATTTTTATCTTTTTGGTTAATGATAGTGTCAATTGCAATAGCGGTTTTTCCAGTTTGTCTGTCTCCAATAATTAATTCACGTTGACCTTTTCCGATCGGAATCATAGTGTCAATTGCAACAATTCCTGTTTCAAGAGGTTGATTAACTTCTTTTCTAGTCATTACACCAGGTGCAATTTTGAAAATTTCACTTTTAACTGTGGTGTTAATTGGTCCTTTTCCGTCAATTGGTTGACCTAAGGCATCAACAACACGACCTAAAAGTTCATCTCCAACTTTAACTGAAATAACTTGACCAGTACGCTTCACTGTATCACCTTCAGATACAGAATTAGCATCACCGAATAAAGCAATCCCAACGGTTTCTTCTTCAAGGTTTAAAGCAAGTCCATAAACACCGTTTTCAAACACAACAATTTCGCTGTTTAAAACTTTTTGTAATCCACTAGCTACTGCAATACCATCTCCGATTGAAATAACTTGCCCAATTTCTGAACGATCAACTGTTTTACCTAGATTTTCAATACGTTCTTTAATAATTGCGGAAATATCATCAAGTTTAATTGCCATCTATAACACCTCCTTTTTAATAATAAATTCGTTTTTGATTTTATTTAAATCGTTTTGTAAATTCATTTCTAAAACCTCAGTTTTAGAAACTATTTTGATACCACTAATTAAAGTAGAATCAATTTCATTTTTTAGCACTACTGTTCTTCTGGTTACTTTTTGTAATTTTTCACGAATATTATCAAGTTGATCGCTATCCAGTGGAAACGCTGATAAAACTCTAACAAAACGAACTTTAAGTTCGTTGTTAGCTAGTTTTAAGTACTCAACAATAATCTTCTTTAAAAAAGGTGTCATTTTTCTTAAAACTACTACTTTAATAGTGTTAAGGATAATTGTGTCTAAACCTTGAAAAACTAAATCGACTGTTTTTAATCTTTCTTGCTCTGAAATTAAGTCGTTTTTTAAGTAATCAATTAATTCTGGATGAGCAGTAATTATATTTTTAACTTGTTCAAATTCGGGTTGAATTTCGTTGAACTTATCATTTTCTTTAACTAAGTCATAAATTGCTACAGCATAGGCAGAAACGTTTCTTTTGTAATACATTTTACTTACCTATTTCTATGAATTTAAGAACTTATCAATAATTTGATCTTGAGATTCTTTTGATATTTCTTTTTTTAGAATTTGTTCAGCCATTTCTGTGGCTACTTTTACAATATATTGTTTAGCGTTGTTGTCAAATTCACGTTGTTGTGAAGCGATGTCAATATCTGTTTCTTCACGTAAACGTTTAGCGTCTGCTTTTGCTTTAGCTAAATAAGTTTCTGTCACTTCAGCTGACTTAATTTTGGCTTGAGTTACAATTAAATCTGCTTGTTTATGAGCTTCTTTTAATTTTTCGTTTGCATTATCTAAAGCAGTTAAACTTTGATTTTTTAACTCTAAAGATTGATCAATATTTGATTGAATATATTCTGCACGACGTTTCATCATTGCTTTTACTGGTTTGTAAAGTAAATAAGTTAGAATTAAAAACACAATTCCAAAAGCAATGATTGTTGCAATCATCATTGAAACAGAAGGGAATAAACTATCAAATTTTTCCTTAATTATTGTTCCAGATTCTTTGGTAGTTACTGTTGCTGTTTCAGCAAAATACATAGTTAAGTTTTGCATAAAAGTTAATTATTTGTTGTAAACGAAAACTAATAGTAAAGCAATAAGAAGTGAGTAAATAGCAGCTGTTTCAGCAATTCCAGCTCCAACAATTAGCATTAAACGAATTTTTGATTCAGCTTCTGGGTTTCTTCCAACAGCTTCAGCAGCTTTACCGGCAGCGTAACCTTGTCCAATCCCTGTTCCTAAAACCCCAACAGCAGCTAAACCTGCTCCTAATGCTGTTAAACCTACTGCTAATGGTGCGGATTTTGAATCTTGTGCAGCTGTAATTGTTCCAGTTGCTGATGTTGTTTCTTCTAATAATTTAATAATTGCTTCTTGCATGTTAACTCCTTATAAGATTAATAAATAGATGTTTCCAAGTTTAATTTTTTTCTTTTAAATAGGTGATATTTTTTCTCTTTTGTAGTTTCGGAAGCTAAATCGTTTTCACCTTCACCGGTTGATTCAACAACTCAATATACACCAGTTAAAAGAGTAAAAATATAAGCTTGCAATGTCGAACCAAACAAGTCAAAATAAAAGTGTAAGGCCGGCGAAATTACTAACGAGACTATATACAAGGGTTCTTTAGTACTTTGATCAAAATTAGTAATTTGAACCCCTGAAATTTGGCTTCATACATAACCACCTAATAAATAAACTAATAAAATGATAATTGCTCCACCAATAACGTTTCCATAAATACGGAAACTTAGTGAAATTAAAGGTGAAATTTTACCAAATCAATCCAATGGGTTTTTGAAACTTTTTAAATAGTGTCATTTTTGTCAAATTGCACCAGTTATAAAAATCCCTAATCAAGTCATTAAAGCCAGTGTCAGTGGGATAGAATAAGAAGTAACAATAGGTTCAAAACCAAAAATTGTCACTAAGTTTCCAATGAAAATAAATGTTCCTAAACTGAATATATAAAGTCTAGCTTTTTGAATTTGCGTCTTGCCAGTTAGTTCATCAAACGACTTGTCAATCATACCAACATAAGCTTCAGCAATTTGTGCAACACCTTTTGGCGCTTCATTTTCTTTTACTTTTGAAACCTTGATGTAAACAATAATTGAAATTACTAACACTATCATAACTGTCAAACACAGTGATAATAATTGAGGTTGATTTCAGACTCATGCATTTTCAAATATTTTACTCAAATTAGCCTCCTTTCTGGCAATAGCCGTATATCTCTGTAATAAAAATTGAAATTAAGTGAGTAGCTATTCCACCTATAAAAGCAAACAAGTTGATTTTGTTTCCATAGCCAGCAGTTGTAAAATTTGTGATATTAAAAGTGTTTAAATTGACTGCAAAAATCAAATAAAAAATTAAGGTTAATAAACCAAAAAAAGCAAAGCTTTTTAAAATAAAAAAAAGATACACGATTCTTTTTTTATTTTTTATTTGATAATAAACTAAAAATCAGTTCAATTTGTTGACTAAAAAAATGTAACAAATTCCTAACAAATAGCCTCAAAAAAGACCTAATTTTAAAAAACTTAAAGAAAGCATAATTATTGATACAAAAAACGCTGTTATCAAGAACGCTAGATCGTTAATTAATGAATAATTTTTACTTTGTTTAGGTCTTTTTTTCTCTAACATAATATACTATATTTTACAACTTTTTAAATTTGGCGTAGGAACTATGAAATATTTTTTTGCTTTTAAAAATAGTTAAAAATTCTGCTTGGAATGTGCCTGTTTCTAAATACAATAAAAAGAAAGGGGATCATATGCAAAACGACAAAATTATTATTAAATGAAGTTTATTTAAAAAAGTTTTTTATAACAATCCTGCGATGTTATTTAAAACCGAAGAACTAGCCGAAAGAATAATTGAAAAGGAATATTTCAACGTTTGAAATATGCCGATTGATGCTCAAATTAACACAAATGATATTGAAGAATTTGATGATGATGAAGAGCAAGATGAAAATATTTTTAAAACTAATGAAAAATTTGAAAAAGCTATTTCATCAGTTGAAGTGGATTTTGTTTTAAAAGATAATGATACTTTTCAAACACAAATTAAGCACAATGTTGTTCAGCAAGTAGACTTATTTGCTGAAGGAAAAGAAACTTATATCCATATGCAAGTTGATAGTTATATGAAGTACTTCAAAGATGCTATTAATTGATATATTAGTAAATACAAAGTTCCTACACAACAAGTTGCTTTTGTTAAAAATACTGCTTCATTAGAAGATAAAGCCTTTTTAACACAACAATATTTTACTGATCCTAACGTTAGACTGATAGTCAATCCGCACTTCGTTTACACAAGCGACGAATTTGATGGTTCTAAAACTATGGACTTTGTTGCAAATGGTTTTCTCTGAGATAAAACTCTACAAAAATTGGTTGATTTATCTTATGTGACAACTACTAAAAGAATTAATTACTATAAGTTTTATTTCATTCACAATGTCATTAAATCACAAGGTATATTTAATGGTTATATTAACAACTATTCTTTGGTTATGATTAATCCAGCAGCTGCTTTTTTAAAAACCATAAAACAAGGGTCAATGCAGTTTTATGAAGCGTTTGCAGCTCATCCTGCAGATGCCAAACCAACTAAATCTAAAGCAACAAAAACTTTAGAAAACATCAGAGATATAGACTTTATTGCTAGATGCTCTGGTTGTGCTACTTTATTTAATTATGCAAATATTTTTGATTACAACAGTGGATATAATTTTTTCAATGCTATTTCAGAGAATTTTATTCCTGAAATTAGTTCAACTAAGCTTAATAAAGAAGCCGATATCGAAACTGCAAGCCCACATACATTGGCTTTAAGACTTGATTCAAACAACATTGATGAACTAATGAAAGTTTGAAGGTACTATGACAGAGAAAAACTAAAAATTGACAAAACCTTTTTACCAAAGTTTGATAACCTAGTTAAGATTTTTCAAAAAGCTTACTTAGAGTTTAGAAATGAAGATACACTAAATTGAAATGCTATTAAGTATTTTTACAGTGTTGAAGGCTTAAAGAATTCATCCTTAGTCGATGAATGACTACTTGACCGTCATGGTAATTATTCTAGTGGTAAAAATTCAACAAGCATCAACATTCCACCTATTTATACAGGGGTTGAAAGAAATATCTTAGCAAAATACATAATTGGGCCAAATTTTGACTTATATACTTACAAAATTTATTCAGACAAAGAAAAAAGAGACATTGTCTCAATGCTTAACAAAATCAATAGAGTTAAAAATGTGCCAAATTATTTAAATATCGAAGCTTTAAATATCATTAAACCTCTACACCTAAGGGATAAACGTATTTGTTGATATGACTATGAAGGGTTTATGGATGTTTATCCAATTTTAGATTTTGTAGCACCATATGCTCAGATTATAAATCAAGTTTCAGTCATTGTAACTAAAAATGGAATAGAACAAGAAAAACAAAATATAGTTGTTGATACTAAGAACATTCAACTACTTGATTTAGTTAAAATTATAATTGCGGTTTATGCTAATAAAGCTGATTATTATGTCGTTTATAATAAATCATATGAAAACGCTAGAAACAAAGATGTTGTTAAACTAGTTAATGCTTATACTTTAAACAAAGATAAAGACTTAAAATATCAAATTTTTGTTGACCAAATGACTGAATTATTAGGTAAAAATTACAAAATAATTTTTGAACAAATGGTTAATCATATTAATAATAATACTATTGACTTACTTGATGTTTTTAAAGGTAAGTCAATTAACACTTATGATGAAACATATCCTCATATTTTTGAACCTGAAAGCGGTGAAGTTTCTGACTATTCACATCCTGAAAACATTTCTTTATTCAAAGAAGGATTTAAATCACTACAAATTTTAGCTAAAAACAGTTTTAAATACACAATTGAGAATTTAGCGCCCCACAACAAGGTTCACTTTTTAAATATTCAATGATTAAAGGGTTATTCATCAATTAAAACTGTTGAAAAATATATCACCAATTTTGACTTACCTTTAAAAACTAAAATCACCCCTTATAAAGAACTTGTGATTCAAAAAGGTACTATGGCAATGGAAAAAGCCACATTGCGTTATTGTAATTTAATTGGTGATCAAACTTGAAATAATTCTCAAGTACCTGAATTAAAGAGATATTGTGAAAATGACGTTAGAGCCATGATTATGGTCTATGAATTAATTATGTATGTTGCTCGCTTAATTCATCCTGAAATAGACGAGTATGAATATAAACTAGAATCAACAGATTTAAATTATTTTATTGACAAAAATACTAATAAATTAATTACTAAAACTCCTTAAAAACAATAATAAAAGTTGCAAAATAGCAACTTTTTAATTCTAAATTTGGGTATTTAAATCTATCCCATAAAATCTGAAACCAAGAATTTTTTAGAAAAAATACACATTTTTATTTTTATCTGACTATAATAATTACACATACATTTTTAAGGAGACTAGCATGGATAAAGTTAAAAAAACAAGACACCAAATTATTTTAATTAATGGAAAAAGAAGAAGTGGAAAAGGACTTTTAAGTAATGAACTTAAAAAGAAATTAACTAAGAAATTCGATGATAATATTCACATTTTATCATTCGCACAACCAATTAAATTAATTACAGAACCAATCTTAGACGAAATTAGATGAGATAAAAAAGATAAAGAAGTTGTAAGACCTTTATGAATCGCTATGGGTGAAGTAGGACGTAGAATCGACCCTAATATCTGATGTGAAAAAGTTTTCAAAAGAATTAAAGACATCGCTTCACAAGCTTCAAAAGAAGGTAAAAATTCATTATTTATAATCGACGATTTACGTTTTCCGAATGAGCTTGAATACTTCAAAAGTAATTTAGCAAGTTTACAAAAATCAGTTTCTGAAAATGATGAAGCTAAAGTCCTATCAATTAGAATTGAAAAATTCATGGACCCAACTAAATTCCAACAAGGAGTTGATGACAACTCAACAGAAATTAGTTTTGATAAAATTGTTAACATCTGTTTCGACTTTATCGTGCCACAAGACACTTTAATCAACCGTGAATGAATGCCTATTTTTGAAAATGTTTCAGTTACAGCTGATATGATTATTCAAAACTTCATTAATAAATAATTATGATAACTTGCATATATTTATGCAAGTTTTTTCATTTTAAAGAACTAAAAAAGAACTATAAATGCCATAGTTCTTTTAAGGTTAATTTTGCTTTCTTTTGCTTATGCTGTTGTTATAATTAAATTATGTCTAACAAAAAAATTACTCGTAAATACTACAATAATAGAGATTATTTTCTGGATTTTGAAAATCGAACTTTAACTTTATCAGATGCTCTTTATGCAAAATTAAAAGGAACTAATCAATTTGAAAAATTTAAAAAAATTGGTGGTTCATCAGTTGGTAATATTTTAATTAGTGATAATTTCAAAAATGACTTTATAGCTTACTGTTTTATTACCCGTTTAAATCCTGCTGTTTTCCAAACTAAGTACATTGATGCTGGTAATGCAATTGAGCCAAAAGTTTTTGATTTACTTCGTGCAACTTATCCTGATCAAGTTATTGAAAACTATCGTGCCGAAGATTATGGATATGATTATTTTAAAGATACCCATCCAATTATCAGCGGTGTGCCAGATGGTTATATACCAGCTATCAATCGGATAGTTGAGGTTAAAACAGCTGGCGCTAAGAAAAAAGAAGCTTGAGATAAATATGGTGTTGATAAGTCATATATTAAGCAAGCTCAACTTTATTCTTTTTTAAAAGGTGCTAATTCTTTCGTTATAGTTGCAGCTTTTTTAAATGATGATGCAGGTGATTATTTAAATCCTGAACAAGTTGATTTAACACAAAGAGAAGTTAAGGGATATGCCTTTACCATTGACCAAAATGTTGTTAGAGACGATATTAAAAAAGTTGAAGAATGATATAAATTTTATACAAATACAAACGTTTCACCAAAGTTTGACTTAGCAGTAAATGCTGATTTAATAGAATATTTAAAGTGTGAAAATCAACAACAATGAATTGACTATGCTAATAAATTAAAGCAACAAGGCAAAATGGACTTAGATTTTATAATCGAATAAAAAATAGCCATAAGGCTATTTTTATTATACATTTCCATTGTTTTTTGATCTTGAATCTAAATTATCAATGTAATAATATGTTCAAGCTTTTGAAGGAGTAGTAAAATCAATTCTTGCATCAGGATTAATTTGCTCACCTTCTAAGTAAGGAGCAAACCTACTATATAAAGCACCTTTAGATAATAATCAATCTATTGTTAAAATGTTTCTTGAAATATAAAATCTATCAACGTCTCTTAAGGATGTTAAGAAATTATATTCCGTAACTGTGCTTCCTCCGACAGTAACTTGTCTACTTGTGAAGAATCTTGTTAAGAATTTTTGTCTTAATTTTAATAAGGTTTCTTTAATTTTGTAATCTTCAACATCTAAACGAATGTTTTCTGGAACTTCTGGAGCTTCTGCTTTAATTACTGTATTGTAGTATTCATAACGTGTTTGACCTGCAGGTCTTCTTCTTTTAGTTATATTAATGTAATTTTCAGTATATAAAGGTTGTCCACTTTCGCTTCTTAATTCTTCAGAACTTGCAGGAACATTTTCTGATAAAACTGTTGAATTAAAGTTTCATGTTGGTTCTGCTGGTTTGTCAACTTTATTTAATTCAGCTTGTCTTTTAGCTTCTTCAGCTGCTAAGTGCTCTTCATGAGCTGTCTTAACTTCATTGTATTTTGTTTCAATTTGATTAACAATTTCATCTGAAACGTCTTGGTTGGTTTCTAATATACTATCAATTGTTGTAACAATATCATTTAATTCTGTTTGTTTTTCAGCATTATAGTCTAACGCTGTTTTTAATTCTGAAATTTTTGTTTTCAGATCTGTTAATTTATTTCTTTTTTCTTCACTTAATGTTGTTTGAACATCTGAAGTATTTTCTGGATTTGATTCAGCAGGTTGACCCTCATTATTTCCTTCAGCTGAACCATTTGTTTCACCAGGTGTAGTTTGTTTTGCTGGGTTAACTGGTTGTTCTGGATTATTTGGGTTATTATTATTATTATTATTATTTGTGTTTGTTGTATCTTGACAACTTAAAGCAACTAGAGCTGGAGATGAAATTACTAAGCTTAATCCTAACAGGTTAAAAGCTTTTTTAAATCTTAATTTCATATCAGTCCTTTCTTTTACTCATAATCACCATTTTGTCATTTAGTTACCTCTTCTTTTGTAGCTAAAATGAAATGGTCATCATTTATTTTTATTCATTCTGGTTGATTTTGTGCATCATAACCATGAATTGCAGGATTGTAGGTATATCCTATTAAACTTCCTTTATCAGATTCAATTGAAGGAACTGAATCTAATAATGATTTTGTATAAGGATGTAATGAATGTTGCATGATTTCTTTTGTTGAACCAACTTCAAGTAATCTACCTTTATTCATAACCGCAATACGGTCTGATATATATTCAACCATTCTAAGATCATGGGCTATAAATAAAATTGTTAAATTATATTTATCTTTAAGATCGTTGAAAATATTAACAACTTGAGCTTGGATAGACACGTCAAGAGCTGAAATAGGTTCGTCAGCAATTAATAATTGCGGACGAAGCACAACAGCACGTGAAATCCCAATTCTTTGTTGTTGTCCACCTGAAAATTCAAGCGGATAACGTTTTAAAACAGTGTGGTCTAATCCTACACTTTTTAAAATTTCTCTGACTAAGATTCTTTTGCAATCTTTTTCAGATAATTTGTTTAATTCATCTCTTTTTTCTTTTGCTTCTAATAATAATTTTTCAACTTCTTGTAAACCTCATGTTTGACTTACTTTTTGTAAAAATTCAACATATAATGCTTGATATGCTTCGTTTTCGTTTAAGGCAACTCTTTGGTCTAATTGTTGTTTAAATTCACCATAAAAACTTTTGAATTCTTGCTTTTTGATTAATTTGTAAGCTTCTTTAACAACTTCTTGATCGATGTTGTATAAATAAATTTCTTTAGCATTTTTGGTGTTTGTTAAACCTTCCGAAACAACTGTTTCAACATTAGCATGTGGGTTTAATGAGTTAGCTGGATCTTGGAAAATCATTTGCACTTTATTAACCATGAAGTTTTCAAGTGCTTTATACTCTTTTAGTTTTTTTCCAAATTTTAATCCGCGTGATAATTTTTTAGGTAATGTTTTGTCTAAAATTTTAATTTCACCAAAACTATATGGAGTTAATCCAATAATTGAACGACCGATTGTACTTTTACCTGAACCTGATTCACCAACCAATCCTAAAACTTCACCTTGATAAATATTTAAGTTAAAATCAACTACTGCTCTAAAGGCTTTTGAACCTGAACCATAAGTGATATCAACATTTCTTAATGATGCTAAAATTTCCTTGTCCTTTGGAACTTCTAACATTTGTTCAACACCAGGTGTTAAAAATCTAATTTGTTTTTCTTTTAGAAAAAGGAATTTACGACGAGTTTCTGTAACATATGGTTTTTGTTGCATATTACTTGTTTTTAGCTTCTGCTAAATATTCCTTTCATAGTCTTAGAATGTGTTTAGGTGGTTCATATTTTGGAGCTTTTTCATCTAATAGCGCACTTTTAACTCTGTGAGTTTCTGACACATAATAGAATTTTGGTTCTTCAACAAAGTCAATTCCTAAAGCATAGTCATTACGTACAGCGAATGCATCTCCAACAACATTGTTTAAGTTAGATGGCACTGAACCTCTAATTGTAGAAAGTCTAGAACCTTTGTTAACATCAGGCATACTTAGAATTAAACCTCATGTATATGGGTGTTGTGGATATTTAAGAATTTCTCTTGCTTTACCTTCTTCAATAATTTGACCAGCGTACATAATTGAAATGTAGTCACTAATTGAAGCAACAACTCCAAGGTCATGGGTAATGAAAACAATTGATAAGTTTAGTTTTTGCTGTAATTCTTTAATTACATCTAAAACTAAAGCTTGAACTGTTGGGTCAAGCGCTGTAGTAGGCTCGTCCATAACTAAAATCTTAGGTTCTAAAGCAACAATAGCAGCAATAACTACACGTTGAATCATTCCTCCTGACATTTCATGAGGATATAGTTTCATAACCGCTTCAGGGTCATTAATTTTAGTTAATTTTAAAAACTCTACAGCTCTTTGGTATGCTTCTTTTTTATTTTTAACAATTTTGTTAACTAGCATACCTTCCATAATTTGAGTTCCAACTTTCATGGTTGGATTTAATGTAGACATAGGGTTTTGGAATACTGCTGAAACAACTCTACCACGGTAGTGAGATTTTTCTCAATCTTTGGCATTGAATTTTTCAACGTGATTGTTATAAAGTAAAATTTCACCACTGTCAATAACAGCGTTATCACCAGTTAATCCATATAAAAGTGAAGTAATAACAGATTTACCTGAACCTGATTCACCGATAATAGCGTGAACTTTTCCTTCATAAATCTTAATTGATGGCCCACGTAGAACTTTATTTTTTTCACCAGGTCTTGATGGGTTGGTGAATGATAAGTTAATATCATTAATTTGAGCAGCTATTTTTAATTTTGTACCATCTGAAAATTCTTGGTATTGAACATCTTTATAAAATTCATCTCAGTCAAATAAATTGTTTTTTGAACTGAAAAATGAAAACTTATTACTTAATGACACTAGAAACTTTTTGTAAAGATTGTGAATTTTGTTTTTTAATTGCATAATTCTTACCTTTGTCTTCTTAATGAGTCTTGAACTGTTGCTCCAATTAATTGCACACTAGTTGTAATTAAAATTAAGAATGCTGATGGAACAAATACGTATCTTAAGTAATCTGGGAAGCTTTTTTGTCCTGTTGAAATCAAGTTCCCTAAAGTTGGAACATCATCGATTGCTAAACCAATGAATGCTAAAGATGTTTCAGATAAAACAACACCAGGAATTGTAAATACTAATTGGGTAATTAAAATAGGTAAAATAACTGGAACATAATTTTTAAGAATTTTTCAAGTAGGTGTACCTAAAATCTTAGATGCACTTACTCATTCAAAGTGTTTTGCACGTTTAACTTGAGCTCTAATTTGGTTAGCCATACCAGTTCATGAAGTTAATGATAATGAAAATACAATAACTCAGAAACTAGGACTAATAATAATTGTCATTAGAATTAAGATAATAATTGTCGGCACAATTGAAATAACTTTAATAATAAAAGTCATGATTTTATCAAACATTTCAAATTGCCCCATCATAATTCCAATTGTTAAACCAATAGCAACTTCAATGACAGTAACAACAAACGCTAGGGCAATTGAATACCTAAGCCCTCATCATAGCTGGGCTCAGTAATCAGCTCCTTTTTCATCAGTTCCAAAGAAGTGATAAATATTAAAGTTGTCATATGAATTAAATGGCAGCTTCGTTGCTTCTGCATTTGTTATGTTAGGGTTTTGAGTTGTAAAAGGAATAATGATAGCTAATAAAATTAAAACTACTAATGAAACAAATCCAAATACCCCAGCAAATGAACGTGAAAAACGGTTAACAAATTCTTTGAATGCTTTAGTTTCAGCACCCATGTGTAGGTCTGATTCATAATCTAAAATCTTACCTACAATTTTTCATGATTGATATGTAAACGGTTGTGTGAATGGGTTAGGTTTAGCACCTTCAGCAGCATAATCGTTGCTTGGTCCTAACTCTTCTCTTGCTCTAATTTTGTTTGCTTGCTTTGCAAAAAAGTTTGAAACTTTTGAACCTGTTTGTTTAAAGAATGAGCTAAATGGATTTTGTTTTTTGTTTTGTTCCATAAATTACGCTCCTCTTCTTCTGATTCTAGGGTCGATTGCTTCATATAAAATGTCCCTGAATGCATATGATAAAACAGTTAATAAAGCAAACATAACGATTAAGAATAAAATAACGTTGTAATCTTTTGATTGAATAGCTTGTAGTAAAGTATCACCAGAACCTGGTATTAGGAAAATTTGTTCTATGAAAATACTTCCTAAGAATGATCCAAAAATAACAGCTGGGAAAAAGGTAGCAATTGGGAATAGTGCTGGTTTAAGTGCGTGTTTTCAAACAAATCTGTTTTTTGACACACCTTTTAGGTAAGCAAATTTAGCATGAACTGAATTAAGTTCTCTGTTTAATTCAGTTCTAATGTATTTAATATAAACAATAATGCTTCCCAATGAAAGCGCTAGCCCTGGTAGGATGAAGGTTATAAAGTTGTTTTGATCAAAGATATAAGGCAATCCTACTGCACGACCAATAAAGACTAATAACAAGGCAAAAATAATTGATGGAACTGATGAGAAAATACTTACTATAACAGTTGAAACATTATCAACTATTCCACCTGGATTTTTACCAATTCAAATACCAAGTGAAATTCCGATTGTAACTGTTAGAAAGACCGAGAAAATACCTACTAAGAATGATTTATAAAATCTAACTCAAATAAAGGAATTAATAGACTGTTCAGGGAATAAGGATAGCGAGATACCAAAATCACCTCTGAATAAATTAGCTAAATAGTTAAAGTATCTAGTAATTAATGGTAAATCTAGTCCATATTTTGCTTCTCTGGCTTTTCTAGCACCTTCGTCTAGCCCTTGTGTTAAGGGGTTTTCACCAGGAACAGCATTAATTAAGAAAAACGTAATAGAAATAACGATAAGTCCAATGATAAAGAATTCTAAAAGAATTTTTGTCATCTTTCATGAACTCTTTAAAAATGGTGAGTCTATAGCTAGAAGTTTTTCTTTTAAAGTTAGATCAGTTGATCTTTTATTTTGAAAGATAACAGAATTGTCTGACAGGACATAATTCTTGTTATCAACTTTAATAATTTCCTTTTTCATTAATTATCCTTCACGTTTTTTAGGTAGGTTTTCTCTTGGTGGTCTAGTAAAGTCATATGCATATTGTAATGCAAAACGGAATAGTCCGTCAACTCCACCAACTTTTGTAATCTCTCAGTTAGTATCAACTTCCATTAACGGAACAACAAATGCACCATCACGAATAATTTTTTCTAATGAACCTATAAAGATGTAAACGATTGATTGTTCTCATCCGTGTGCTAGGTCTTGATCAGAGAAGTTTCCTGAGAAGAATGAACTAATTCTTGATGTGTATTCAAATGTTGTTTCATTTCCTTTTGGTAATGAAAGTTCAATGAATTTTTCTCATAAGTTTGGAATTTGTTGCTTGTTTAATGTTTCTTTTAAAGTTTCATCTAAATTAAACATTAATCTCTCTGCTGTATCTTGAGTTAATTCAGCAATTTCTTGAACAGTGTAGTTTTGTGCTAAATAATGCACATAAGCTCTGTTTAGTCTTGATTTTCTAATGTTTTCATTAGTTAATAAATTGTAATCAATTAAATCACTAACATAGGTGTCAGTGTAGTTTTTACCTGGGTTAGCTTGATTTAAAACAGTAGCTAAGAAATTAGCATGATTACGGTTAAATTCTAAAACGTTAGCATTAGTGATGTTTTGTAGTAATTTTTGATAATCAGATTTTAATTTACTGTAATTTGTTAGTTGTTTTAAATCTGTTATTTTTGAAGTTTGTTTATTGATTTCAGCCATTATTTTATCAATGTCTGTTTGAATAAATGATGCTTTAGTAGCATTTTGATCTGAAGCTTGCAGTTTTTCAATTACTAAGTCAGCTAAATAATCTGAGTAAGTAAATGAACCTACTGGGTTATCTTTGAAACCAATTGTTTTTTGGTTAACAGTATCAATTTCATCACGTTTAAAGAATACTGAAACATAATCGTAAGCACCATTACCACCTAAGCGGTCATAGTTTTGATAAATAATGTCATATCCTTCACCTTTTTCAAGGTTACTTACGAAAATGTTTTCAGGTAGTGATTTTAATTCAACTGTTACAAAACCATTTGATAAACGTTCTAGAGTTTCTTTTAGATATCTACCAGCTGCTTTTTGTTCATCCGAACCGTTGTTTAAGAATCTTAAAACAACTTTTTCTTGGTTGGGGTACTTAGCTTTAAAACGATTTAGATAGAACTGAGCAGTTTCAACGTCATATGTTAAATCACGTCTTTCTGTTTTTTCGAAGTTAAAGCTTTTTGCAAGGTGCAATACAAAATCGTAATTTTGTAATGCAAATTCTTTATCGTTTTTAGCTCTTTGTTTTTGTCCTTCAAAGAATGTTTCTAAGTTTTTACCGTCAAATGTTTTATATTGACCATAAGCCGTTCAAGTATTAACAGGGAATGAGAAATCTCATCCAACAAATTTTAAAATGCTATCACGATTAATTCCATAGTAAATAGCGTTTCTTAAATCTGAATCTTGAATAAAACTGTTTGCATTTTTTTCATTATCTAAGTTAAATCCAAAAGCAATAGTTCCATAACCTGTATTTTTGTTTAAATATTCCTTAAATTCAGGATCAGCTCAATATGTATTCATTTTGGCTGCTGGAATATAAGTTTGTGAAATGTATCCATCTTCAAAGAATAAAGCATTTGTACTTCTGTTAGTTGAAAATAGAATTCTAATTTTGTCAGATATAACGTTTTCAGCATCAAAGTAATCGTTATTTTTAACTAAGTTAATATAACCGTTAGGCCCAAGTAAAATACCGTTTGAACCTTTAGGAATATAAAATGGTCCACTAGTTAAGAATTTATCAGGTTCTGAACCATATTTATCAATACCACCACCTTCTGTTTCAATGTATCTACGGTTAGCAGGGTACAAATTATACATAATTGTAAATACTAAGAATGATAAGTCAGGAGTGTGATTTTCGTCAAAAATTGCAGTGAATGAGTTTTCATCTCTAGCAACTGATGCAATTGAGTAAGATAATTCATTTCCTGAGATTAAGAAACTTTGATATGGGTTTCTGTAAGGGTTTTTAACAAGTTGAATTTTTACTTTTTGACCTGTTTTATCTAAGATTGTAAACTCTTGAACTTCATCTTCTAAATTGAAATTACCAGAGTTTTCAGGTAAGTTCATAAATTCTTGAATGAATGAGTTGTCATAATCTAAGAATAATTGACCAGTGTAGAATCCGAATTCTAAAGCAGCTTGCTTAATTTTAGCTACTTGTTCTTCATCGCCTGGAATTTGTGATTTTCAAACCGTATCATCAGCAGGGTCTTGAATATAACGGCCTAATAATTCACTAAAAACATAACGTCTACGACCGAATGGATTTTTATAAGTTTGGTTGTGTTTGATTAAGTATTCTTTTTGAGCATCAATAAATTTATCAGCTGCTCTAAAACCAAATTTTCTGAATTGATCTAATTTTTGAGAACCTGTGTTTAAGTCAAAAATGTATTCTAAATAATCTCTAATGTCTTGCGCGTTGATGTAATCACCATTGCTTCATTGATTTTTCTTAACATTAGTAAACCCTGTAAAAGCCATGTAGTTGTTTGAATTACGTGGATTTGTAAAGGCATAAATTGTTGATTTTTGACGAGTGTTAGCTCCTGATCCTGAATCGTCAGCTAATCCACCCACTGTTCTGAATTGATCAATTGAATAATACTGTGAAGTAATTAAACCTTTTCCTTCTTCCTCTTTTAGATTTGACTGAGCTATTCTAAAGAAAGTATCAAAATTTGATGTACCTTTAGCACTTTTCGTATCAACAATACCAAAGTTGTAACTGTTAGTTTTAATAATTGCTGATAAGTTTTGAGAAGGTCCGTTTTTTAAGAATGAATCAACGATAGAAGGTAAAATTTTATCCATTGATTTGTACTTAATGTAGTTTAAGTTATTAATTGGTTCAGTAGCTAGACCTAAATCATAGCCACGTGTTTTTACACTGTTATTAATAAGTGCATTTGAGGTTGTGTCTGTTTTAGTTTGTCCACATGCTACTAAACTCGCAATTGATAAAGGAGCAGATGCAACTAAACCAATTGTGAATAATCGTTTGAATTTTTTGTTCATCTTCCCTCCTTGTTTTAGTGTGAAATGTTAAATTGGAAATCAACAGATAAAATAACTTTATTTGTTTTTATTCCATCTTTTTGTTCTGCATAAACTTTAACTGGGGATTGTTCAATGGCTTTACCGTTTTCACCCATTTGAGTTACATTACCTAGTTCAAAGTCTTGAATTGTTTCTTTATTTTCATTAGCAAATGAAATGTAGTATTGGTGTTTTGGTTTTAACAGTGTATTACGATATTTACCCATTAGTGAGTAATCTGATAATCATGATGTATAACCTAAATCTTCAATAGTTACTTTTGAAGATGCATCACCTTGTGTTTCATAGTAGAAAATATTGTTTGTTTTATCAATGTTGATTGGAACATATAATTTTTCATTTGTTTCAACATCAGTGAATTCAACAAATTTAGCTTGTTTAGCTAATTCGTTTGGAATGTATCCGTACAGTGCAATTGCATCTAATTCTTTGTTTCTAAAGAAACCAGAAATTGTACGTTTAGATACACCATAGTTTAATAATTGTGAAATGAAGAATGCTTTTGGACGTGATGTAACTGCTTGCCCTTGGAAATCTTTAATTCTGATATTAGTGTCTTGAATTGCTTGACGGTTATCATCATATAAAGTCATTCCGATTTTTTCTTTTTCAAAACGATCTTTGAAGAATCCGTTGTTTCTTGAAATAAATTGACCGAAGTAATTTGAGTCTCTTGATTCAAATTCTTCTAAGAATCTTCTTGTATTTCAGTTTTTGAAGATTTCTTCACGAATTGTTGCAATTGCTCTTTGTTTCGAATCGACTTCTTGAGCATATTCAGATGTAACTTTGGTTAATTCAGCATTTTTAGCATTGTATTCTGGTGAATCAACGATAAATCTGTTTCTTTCTGCTCTTAAAACATCTAATTGTTCTCTTAACTTAGCGATTTTGAAGTTTGATTCAATTTGAAGTGGCATTGTTTTTTCAAAGTATTTATCGTATAACAATCCATTAACAGCACCTAAAATACCTTTTGCCATGTTTTCTTGGCTGTTTGCTTTATGTCTTAAGAATTCTAAAGCAGTACCATCAACGATGTAATCTAATCCTGAAATAGCTTCTGATAGACCTTTCATGTAAACAGGTGTGTTTCCAAATTCGTTGAAGTCTGGAATGTAAGTTGTTTGAACATAATCTCTAGTTAAAGTTTCAGCAATTGAGTAAATATAGTCAGTGAATTTATCGTTTAATAAAGTTTCAACTCTTGTTGAGTTGTAATTTAAAACGTCTGATGAAGGTTCACCTGCTGAAAATACACCATAACCAAATAAGTCAAATGTAGGAGTTTTGTAGTTTCCTAAGTTTGTAAAATAAATGATGTTTCCTAAGAATGTGTAAAGGTCTTGTGTGTTTAGATATTTAGCATCTTCTGCTGATAAGTTGTATTTTTGAGTTAATTCAGCAAACATTGCTTGCAATTTAACAACATCAAAGTTTAAACGATTTCTATCATTTTCAGGAATTGCATTTAAGTCTTCAACATAATACTTAGTAAATGCTGTATTTAAGAAAGTAATTCCGTATTCTTTTGATAAAAAGGCTCTATTTGCTACTAATTCAGTAACTGGATTAAAGTCTTTAACTACTAAAAATAGGTTAGAATTTCTAAATTTCTTAATAATGTAGTTTGCTTTAGCTTGATCACTTGATCCAGCTTCGTTTTTATCAAGTCCACGTAAAGTTGTATCTTCTGCAATGATTTTTGAAACATCAGCTAAGTTGAACTTAGTTTTTACATAGTCAACATTTCAGTTATATTTACCTGCTGTTTGATCATAAGTTGCTTGTGAATAATCTAAGCTTGCTCATTCTAATAAGTCTTCTAAATTTAAAGTTGCTACAGTATTTCTGTCTCTTGTAAAGTCAGGATGAGATGAAGAAATTTTTAAGTTAGTTGATGAAGCTGCTAGTAGTGAACGATCTGTTTCATTTAAATTACGGCTAAATGGGTTAAATCCAACTTTTTTAATCACAGTTTTGAAGCGATCAATTGATTGAGTAATTAATGGGATAAATGTATTTAATTCAACTGGACGATTGTTTTCATCAAAGTAAATTAAATAATCACGATTAGCAGTTGATGAAGGATCGTTTGCGTTGTTTAAGTATCCAAAAGCTTGTGCTATAGCATTTGCAAATGATCTTTGCAATCTACCTGAAGTTCTTGGTGCATTAATTTGATCAGCAATACGGTTAATGTCAATTTCACGGTGTACATCTCTTGAAATTAAAGAAGTAGATGTGTAAGGAATTGTGAAACGTTTTGATGTAAAGAAGTCTTGACCGTTGTTGAAAATTGCTACTTTAGCAGCATCAGATTCATCTAAGAAGTTGTATCCTGAATCTGGTTCAGTAATTGGCAGAGCAATTGATGTTCTAAAGTATCTAAAAATGTCAGATGCTGACCCATCAATCGACTGTCTTAGTGCTAAGTATGTAAAAGCACTTCTTTTTTCAGGTAAGTTTTGCTCTCTTGGGTCATTAGCTTGTGGATTAATTTCAATTGGATTTTTTCTAGCTTTAACTTTTTCAAAGTATCCTGAAATCAAATCACGTGATAACAAGTCTGTAATTCCAGAATTTAAACCACCACCAATGAATGTGTTGGCTGAGTTTCATCCTGAGTCAAACATATTACGGTCAATAATACTTTGTAAAGCATTTCCAACAACTTGAACTTGTTGATTAATGTAAGCTAATGATTCAGGATCTAAAACTTCATTTAATGGGACTTTAATGATTGGTTTGTTGTTTGCATCAAATAAGTTTACTTTTGTAACCATTGTTCCGGCTTCGGTTGTTGAAGTTTCAATGATATTTAATGTAAAAGTATTGTCATCTGAAAACTTAATTGCATTAGTTAAAGGATTACCAGCACCGTCTGTAAGTTGTTCAATGATTGCTTTAGCAGTTAGATCGGAAAATGAATAAGAAACATTACCATTTGCATCAGTTGATTTTTTGAAAGTTTTTGAAGTTCCAGTAATTTGTGGGTTTAAAGTTCCTGAGTCAGTATCAAATGAGTTAGCTAGGAATAAATCGCCTAATGCAACATTTCTTTCTTTTGCAGCATTAACCATTCCTTCAAAACTTTGTAAGAATCTACGTTTTGGATTGTTTAACACTTCAAAAATATCTGCTTTAGGATTTGTTGAACCTCAAATATCAGCAGGATTTTCTAGTTCATAACCTGTTACTTTTCCGTTTTGGTCTAATTTACCAAATTTGAATTTTAGGAATTTACCATCTTCTTTATCTTGACCAATTGCATTAGCACGTTGAATTTCGATGTTAGTTCTAGCATCTAAGTAGTTTTTTAGTGCTTCAAATGAATAGAATGATGAATCAGAAGCTCCACCTCTAGTTGATAGCCCCCAACTAAAACAGCATTAGCAGTATCATTTCATGATTGACCTTGATCTAGTGTTAAGTGGTGTCCATATTCATGAGTTGCTACATATTTTAAGAAGTCTGTCGGAATTCCTTTAAAGCCAGGAACAAGAGCACCTAAAACTAAAGGTAATCCAATTCTGTCTGATTTTAAAAATCCTTTGTATGGACCATTTTCTAAAGTGTATTCATAAAATCCTTGGTCATTAACTTTTTTGGCAATGTGTGGACCATTTAAGTCTTTAACTAAGTGTGGATATTTTTCAATTACTTTATCAATTAAACCATTGTAAACTTCATTGTAAATTTGATATTTACGCGCAGCTAAACCTTTAATTGGATTTCCTTGTTTATCAACTAGTGAAATATCTTCTGGTGTATAGTCAGCAATAATTGGAGAAATTGAACCAACATATCCGATTGCATCTTTGAATGCTTCAAAGTTTGCTGGACGGTAGTTATTTTGCTCGTTTGCTAAAAAGACATCAAGTAATTTTTCACCATTTGGCGCATCATAATTAACTGTTAAGCTAAATCCATTTGCAAATTCTCTTTTTTCAACTGAGAAATTAGATACGGTTACTTGTTTAACTCTAGCACGTTGTTGTTCAACTGTTAAATCATCTAATTCAGAATTTGAATTTAATGCCTGCACAAATGAAGCATAATAGTGTCTGTTTCCGCTAGCATCATCAAAGATAAATATTTTTTCACCAATGTATGATGTGTAGTCGTAAAAGTCTAAGAAATGTTTTGTATTATCAGTAATTTCTTGAACAAAAGTTTGATAAGTTGTGTATGAACGACCTTGGAATAATGGCGCTCTTAAGTTGATTACTAATGGTTCATTTAATTTTGAATCATCAAAGTTAAATCTAACTGTAAATCTATTTTCATTTGTTCTTTCATCTTTTGAACTTACTGCTGAAACAATTGTTGCAGGTTTAAAGTTATCTAATGAAACAATTCCTGATTCTTCAAACTCTTGTGCATATTTGCTTTTAATTGCTTCAAACTGTTCAGCTGTTGTATTTAGTGGTAAAAATACAGTTTGATTTTCAATTGTACGAGCATCAGCATTTTGAGGTTGAGCTACTAAGAATTTTTTGTTATTTAACTTAGCAGGAATAGTGATATTTAAGTAAGGTTCATTATTTGGCAGAATTGAAGAGTTTTTAACAGCTGAAGCAGTTGCTACAGATTTTAAAAACTCGTCAACTATGTCTTTTGGTACTTCGCCTGAAAATGTTGAATATGTTAAAGCATCAGCAGCGTTTCCACGTCCGCTTAGTCCAGAATACATTGGTAATGAACCAAAAAATGCATCAGGGAAGAATTTGATTTCACTAACTTCTTTGTGTAGTGTAGAGTGAGAACCTAAAGTGATGGCATTACCGTTTTGTTCTACCCCCGGCACAATTCTGAAACTATCTAAGGTTAGTAAATCAGGACCTCATGCAACATTTTTAATAAATCAATTTGTAAAATCAACGAATTGCTTTGGATGTACAGCAAGAACGTATTCATCATAGAAACTGAATGATCCGTATCTTACTGATAAAACAAAAGATTCATTGTATCTGTTGTAATATTCATTAAAAAAGTCATCAAATGAATATTTTGTTTCAGGATCTGAAACAAAAGAATATTCTTGAGTATCATGATTTAAATTAGCAACCTTAACTTTTCTACGTGGGTCTAAAATCGCAATTTCAGGAGTTAATTTATCCCCTTCATAAATACGAGCATAGTTATTTGAAAAAAGATTTTTATCAACTGGAGCTGTTGGCCCTAATTTTTCATCTGAGTTTTCAGCGTATGCAATTGCACTTCCAGCAACCACACCTGAAACAGCAGCTAAGATTCCTAAAGACATCAGTACTTTCCATTTTAATGATCAATTTTTTATCATAAGTACATCCTTTCGTTGTGTTTGTAAAATGTTTTTATATTAATTTATTAATATAATTTAAATTTTACCACAATATTACTGATTGGTTAGTTCTTTTTTAGTTCATTTCATTAAAGCTCTTATTTATTAAATGGAGGGAAAAAATGAAAAAAACAGTCAAAATTATGCTGGTTTTTGCAACTTTTGGTTTAATAGCCACAAGTGCAGGGCTCGGTGGATACTTCATTTATCAAGCCAAAAATAGTGCTAAATCAGCTGACCTAAATAACCAAAATAACTTAAATAATTCAACTGATCCAAATAAAGAAACTAGAAAGATTTTGTTAAATGCTAATGAGAAACAACCTGAGATTTCTCCCATTAGTAACAATGAAATTAATCCTGATGATCCTGTCAATAAATTTCTAAAGAAAGAAGTTCCTGAAAAGAAAGTTTTAAACTTAGCAGATGAAACAAAGCCCGTTTCAAACCCAAAAGTTCAAGATGACACTAACCGCTTAAAAAGATTAACTTTTAATTCTAATCCTGTAAATAAAAGAGTAATTAATGATAGTCCAGAAACTGGTGAAAATGCTATGCCGGTTGCCAAGCCGCGCGGCGATGATGTTGATATAACTGAAATTCATCCAGGTCCTATTTTAGAAGAAGATGAAATAGTTCAACCTGATCCAAATACACACGTTTTAAATAATATTAGCAACAATATTGATCGCTTTGAATTAAATGGTATTAGTGCAGAATTTATAGAAAGTAATATTAATTCTGACATGTCAACCTCACAAGAGTACAATCAGAAAATGCTTAAGATTGACCAAAATGCAAGAGTTTTATGAAAATCTGCTCAAGCTATAGCTTTTGCTAGATCTAATCTTTATAGGCTAAATCCTTATACTGATGATTTATTTGCAAAAGAAGAAATTTGATACAAGAAAATGCTAACTAATATTGCAGAAGACAATTATGCTCAAATTAGTTCAAGGTTGCAAGATCATGTTCAACAAAGAGTTGAAAAACTTCATTCATTACTTAAGGACAGTTTTAATAAATTCTATGATATAGAAAATTACATTCTTCAAAATGTAGTCACTGGTAATCAACTTAGTGAAGAAATTATGCAAAAAGCCAGAGACTATGCAATGAAATTTGGTGGTGATTTAATGGTTAAGTATGCTAGTTTAGGTGGATGAGTAATTACTCCAAATAATGCAGAAGAATATGCCATTAAAATTCATCAATTATGTTTTGAAATTAGAAATATTTTTCAAGAAGCTGATACAAAACTACAACAATTAGTGGAATGAATTGGTAATCAGTTAGATTTATACAAAAACAACATTACAAACAATACTTCTAAGGTTGAATTAACTCAAACAAAAGTTTTAGGTTTTTTAAATTTAAAATCAATTGAAAATAGATTGAAACAACAAATTAATTCTGATAGTGCAATGTTTAACTCTTTATCTGAAAATCAAGGAATTGACCAAGATACGCAACGTTTAGTTATTAAATATTTAACTTCAAAATATCAAAACTTGCAAGAAAATATTAAAGAGTTTTATAACAACTACAAAAAGAATATTGAGTCTAACAATACTGAAGTAGATGAACTTTGAAGTACGTTTTTAAGTCAGTTAAATCTTGTGACTTTAAGACCAAATTTAGAAAACAGTTATGAATTTTTATCAAATGCAATTAATGCTACTGATGCTTTTACTAACAAATTAAATGAATTGTTTAGTAATAAAACAAATGCTACTATTGATATTTACAATGAGTTTAATCAAGCAATTATTACCAAAAATCAATTGCTTGAAGAAACTACTGAGCAAAGGTTGAATTTATTTTATGAAATAAATCTATCTAAAAAGCATATTAAGGAATTAAACACTTACAAAAATAGTTTCACAATAGCCGATCATAAATTGTCTGAAAAATTATTGAATAATACAGTGACACTGGTTGAAAAGTTAGGAAATGTAGAAAGAATGAAACAACTTTTAACTAGAAACAGGTCATATATGTTAAGAATTGATGAAACCATCAAAAAAGAATCAAAATCAGTTCAATTAAACACAGAAGAATATAATTTACTTCAAACTAAGTTTAATTCGTTTAATACTGGCGAAAAACAAGGAGCACTAATCAAAGGCCTTGAAAGTTATAAATCATTTGTTGAACTTCTAAGTTTATTTGATGATAACTTAAGCAATAATCTATGAAATGATAATCAAACTATTTTATTAAGACTAAAATCTTCTGGCGAATTTGATGTTAATGCCTATGCACAAGGTGTAAAAGTAATTACACAATACCAAAATGCAGCAAACTCTGCTTTTGCTGGATTTTATAAAAGAGCAACGAATGTTTTAAACGTTTACATCTTACCTATAAGGGAATTGGTAAAAAGAGTTAATGATAGGTTCAATGTTGACAATGCAAGAATCGAAAATTCAGGAACAGAATATGAAAACTGATATACGGCTACTTTAAACAACAGAGCCTCAGTACAAAAGCAAGTTGATAAATTAGTTGCTGATTTATCTGATGTTATCGACACAGAATCTGATAGATACAAACAATTAAATGATCAATTGAAAGAAAACTTAGGATATTTATATGATTATGATATTTCCTTACAACCTAGTTCTTTTGGTGTAATTTTTCAAAGAGAGACAGCTCCATTATTTAGAAAATCGCTAGATTATCAAAGTAAAAATTTATCTGATTTATTAACTAAATTTTCAGCATTTTACTCTAAATGATCTACATAGATTTAAATAAAAAGTTAGCCTTAGCTAACTTTTTGTTTCCTATTCTGAAACTTTTACTTTAATATATTTTTCATTTAATGATTTTAAAATTGTGGCAATTGCTTTGTAATCTGCATATATTTTTGCTAATTCAAATGAAGTAAATTTGGTTTCATCATCATTTACATAGTATGAAGCTGAGAATTTTACATAAGTATTGTTTGCAATAATATATTTGTCTGAGTTTAAGAAATCGTAGTATTCTTTTCTAACTTCAGCTAATTTTGCTTTTAATTCTGTTGCTTCATTTTCATTTGCTAATGCTGCAAGAACAGCATTATTAGCATCATAATATCTTTTTTCAATTTCTAGCAATTGAGCAGTTAAAGCTCCTGGATCTACAGCTGCGTTTTCTGCTGTTGTTACTAATGTTTTAGCTTCTTCTAATTTTGTGGCAAAGTTTGTTTCTAAGTCTGTAACTTTTTCTTGTAGTTTTTCGGTTTTTAGTTTTGCTAATTCTTCTTCATCCACTAAAAATGCTAAATTATCTGCAGCATTTGGTAAATCTAGTGATTTTAGTTTTTGAATTGTAGCATTAGCTTGGTTTTTAAATGCAACTACTTTTGCTAGTAAATCTCTACGTTGTAAATCTTCTTGAGCTGTTAATTCAACACTTGAATCTCTTAAATCATCAGAGTTTAAGGTGTTTTCATTTCTTTTAACATCTAAATCAGATCTAGATTCAAAAGTCCTACTTGAGATAGTTGTTAAGTTTCTGAAATAAATATTTCTTTCTTTTAGCTCTTTTAAAGCTTTTGTTGTAGTTTCATAAACAAATCTATCTTCATCTGTATCAGAAATAGCAATTTGGTCTAACAATTTAGATTCAGCAATATTAATTTGTCTGATGAATGCAAATAGTTCTTGACCTGGAACGATGTAAGATTCTTTTTTAACTTTTGCATCTCTTCTTTCAAGAGTTTCGATTGTTGTTTGTTCATCTGTTATATAACCTGTTATTTCAGCATTTAACGAATTTGTTGATGAATTTAATGAACCAAATGTGTCTAAGTATTCTTGTGCCTGATCTTTCGCTGATTTTACATATCCATTCAATGTTTCTAAATTAGCTGTTTCTCATGAACTTGAACGTCTAAATACATAGTTTGCAATATTGCTTATTTGATCACGGAATGTGTCCCTAAAATCATTGTAATCGTGTAAATCATAACCATATAAGAAGCCATTTTCTTCCATAGCAGTATCTAATTCACTATTGATTTCAGTTGCTTTAGCTTTTTTCTCTGTTAAATAAGTTCTTGCATCTTGTTCAGTTGTAAATGGTTCATGGTTTAATGTTTGTAGGAATTCTTTATATTTATTCATTAAAGCTATTGCTTTTTCTTTATCTCCTGAACGAGATTCGCTAAATGTTAATTCTTTAAATTTTTCAAACAAGAAATCTGAATTACCATCCCCAGGGTTTCCTACTGTACTTTCAAATGAAGTTAAATACTCTGAAAATTGAGCTAGTTTTGCTTTAGCTTGTGTTTTGTCATCTTGTGAATTTAATGCTGATAATTCATCTATAAATGATTGTAAACGTGTTTGTAAATTAGTTAAAGATGAGACAAATGTTTCTGAGTATCCTTCAGCAAACATTGATGATAAGTCATTTTTTAGTTTTGAACTTGCAGCAACCAGCTTAGCAAGTTCATCAGAAACATTTAAATCATCGCCTGCTAACTTCACAACCTTTAATTGGTTTGTTAAATTAGCTAATTCAGTTTGAGCTTTTTTATATTCTGCCTGTCTATCTTTAGCTAGTTGAGCTTGTTTTGAGTATTTTGTTTCAGCTGATGTTAATCTCAACACCGCTTGTAAAGATTCATCTGATTTTGGATTTAAACCTAAAGATTTTCAGTAATTTGTAAACTCAACCATTGAGTCGATTTGTGATTGTAGTTTTTCAAGAGCTACTAATTTATCAAACGCTTGTAAAACATTTGATTGTGGCATTGCTTTAATAGTATTGAATTCTTTATTAGCTCATGAATTCATATCTCTGTAATGCTTATAATTGATATCATCATCTTCCATTGACTGGAATTTACTTCTTATTTCTGTACGATATTTTGTATATAAACTTCCATTGAATGAACCATCATATAAGTTGTTTATTTCATTTGTTATTGTTTGTAATTCTTGTGCTGTATCTTTTTTGTATTTTTCTAAAGCACCTCTTGCTTTTTCAACAACATATAGTAATCCATTTAATGATGATTCATTAGGTATATATTGATAACGTGTAACTTTTAATAAATCATCAAAAAACTCTTTATATAACTCTCTGTAACGGATAGATTTTAAGAAATTTTGTCCTGATGATTGGAAAAATTGTCTATATTCCTCTGCCACTGAGTCAGCCACTTCTTTTAGTTTGGCTAATGCTTGTTGGTCTTTAATTTTTACTGAAAGAGGGAATTCTGAAACTGTTAAATCATTTACTCCAAATTTCACTTGATATTCATTAAATTTAAGCGGGTTTTGGATTTGAGCTAATCATAATTGTACTTCAGCACGGTGAAACTCTTTAACTTGTTCAAAAAAGTTTGATGCAAAGAATTCAGAACCTTCTGTTACTAAGGCTTCATAGTTAGATTTAATTCCTTTAGCTAAGGTTAAATTAGCTTGATCAGCTTCTGTTTTAGATGGTTTTTCTTCTAATTTTGCAACTAATAGGCTTAAATCGTTAATTCTTCAAGCAAACAATTCATTCATGAATTCTTCACGGTCTAGCGGAATTGAAACTTGTGCATCACCAAAGTAGCTTGTTAGAACTGAAAGTCTTTCAATGTAGAATAAAACAAGTCTTTGTAGTTGTCTAATTGTTGAATAATCTTCCTCAATTGCTTCAACTTCTTGTTGTGTTTTTTTACTTGATTCTTGGAAACCTTCAATTAAAGTGCTGTTGTTGTTATATTGTGTTGGGTATTTAGTTTTTAATTCGTTTACATAATAATCAGATAATAATGCTAGTTTTTGAACAGCTAATTTTGCTGATGGTTGTCTTTTAACAATTGATTGTTCTAAGAATTTATTTTCAGTTTGTGCATCAGCTAATTTTTGTTTTAAAGCTTGTAATTCTGATTGAAGTGATGATAGTTCATCATTTGATAAATTAGCTTTAGCATCTAATTGTGCTTGCTTTTCAGCAATTTGATTGTTTAAATCATTAACCACCATTGAGTTTCTGTTTAATTGTTCTAAAATTGCATCTTGAGCTTCTGATTGTAATACATTAACGAAATTTACTAAATCTTGAAGGTCTGAAGCTAATAATTCTGTTTTATTAGCTAGAGCCATTTCTCTTTCTTGTAATGATGCTTTTTTGTTTGAAACAAAAGCTTGCAATTGTGATTGATTAGCTAGTTTATTCAAAAATGTTTTAGCTTCTTGTAATTTTGATTCTTTTTGCTTAACTAAAGAATCTTGTGATTGTGAATCTGATGAATTATCACTTGTGCTCTGGCAAGCTGCTGCTAAAACTGTAACAGGAGCTAAGCTGAATAGTGATAATCATAATTTTCTGTTGAGTTTCATAATATACCCCTTTGTTGTATAAAAGTGTTTGTTATTTTAATTTTACTTATTTTTCTATAGAAAAAAAGCGCACAGACTTTTTGTAGAAAGTACTGTACGCTTAAATTACTTGATTGAATGGAAACTATTTAACCATTCCAGCAACTTCATCAGCAAAGTTAGATTGAACTTTTTCAATTCCTTCTCCAACTTCGTATCTAATAGCAGAAACTAATTCACAGTTGTGATTTTCTAAGTATTTTGCTACTGATAATGAATCTTCCATTACAAAAGCTTGTTTTTCTAAAACAAATTCTGATAATTGTTTGTTTAGTCATCCTTCTGTAATTGATTGTTGAATTTTTTCTGGTTTATTTTCGAAACCATTTGGTGCTACAAAACCTTCCTTGATTGATTCTAATCTTTCAGCAGGAATTTGTTCTGTTAACACAAATTCAGGATTCATTGCTGATACATGCATTGCAACATTTCTTGCAGCTTCAGTGTTGTTTCCTTTAACTGTAACAACAGCAGCAACTTGTTTGTTTGCATGTTCGTAAATACCTAATACTTGGTCTTCTTTAGCTTCAACTCTTTCAATACGACGTAATGAAATTTTTTCACCAATAACAGCTGTTGCATTAACTAATGCTTGTTCAACTGTGTCGCCGTTTGCTAATTTAACTGCTAAAGCTTCTTCTAATGATTTAGCGTTAGCGTTAAATACTGATTGAGTTACTTCGCTTAATAATGAAATAAATTTGTCGTTCTTAGCAACGAAGTCTGTTTCAGAGTTAATTTCTACTAAAACAGCTTGTTTTTCATTACCGAACGCAGCTACAGCACCTTCAGCCGTAATCCGTCCAGCTTTCTTAGCAGCTTTAACAATTCCATTTTCTTTTAGTCATTGAATAGCAGCTTCAATTTCGTAATTAGTAGCTTCTAAAGCTTTTTTACAGTCCACTAAAGCTGAATTGGTTCTTGATCTTAATTCTTTGATCTTTTCCATTTTCATGTCTGCCATGATTATCTCCTAAGGTTTTAAAGTTTAATAATTAAGTTAAATTAGTTTGCTTCTGATGTAGTTGTTGATTCAACTTGAACTTGTGGTTGTTCTTTTTGGAATGAAGGTAAAACAACTTTTTCGTCTTCTTGGAAAGCAAATTTGTGTTGACCACCTCTAGCTTTAACAATAGCGTCAGCTAGAATTGTCATGATTAATGTAATTGATTTTGCTGAATCGTCATTAGCAGGAATACCAAAGTCTAATAAATCTGGATCTGTGTTTGTATCCATAATTCCGACAACTTTGATTTTCTTTCTTCTTGCTTCTTTAACAGCAATTGCGTCTTCGTTTGGATCTGCAACAATCATAATTTGTGGCATTTTTGATCCCATTGTACGAATACCGTTTAAGTTTTTGTGTAATTTATCTAAGTCTTTTTGTAATAATAAAGCTTCTTTCTTTGTGTATCCAGCAAATCCTGTTGCAGCTTTATCTTCAAGTTCTTTCATTTTCTTAACACGAGACATAATTGTTGAGTTGTTTGTTAATGTTCCACCTAATCATCTCTCTGTTACAAATAATGAGTTTGTTCTTTCAGCAGCTTCTCTAACAGCTTCACGAGCTTGTTTTTTAGTTCCAACAAAAATGAATTGCGCACCTTTTGCTGCTAATGTGTTTAGCATGTTGTAAGCTAATTCTAAAGCTTTTTGAGTTTTAATAATGTCAATAACATGTGACCCTTTGTTTTTTCTTCCAGGTACGATGAATTCTTTCATTTTAGGGTTTCATGCGTGTGTTTTGTGTCCGAAGTATGCTCCAGCTTCTAATAATTTTGCTTTTGAAACAATAACTGGTTTTGCTTCTTTAGCAACAGCAGCAGGCTTAACTTCTTTTGCTTCTTTTTTAATTCTACGTTTTCTGACATAAAGATGTCTCCTTTAGTTTGTTTTTGCTACATAAATGTTTCAACTCGCCTAGCACTATAATTAGCACACCCAAGCGAATCCGCACTTATGGTTATAAAAAAATTTGTCAAGTTTGTAAAACTCTTGTTTTAATTTTAATCAAAAAATTGAATTTTCCAAGCAAAAAACTCCATTTTAATATTTTTTGTAAAAATAGCAAATATTAAAATATAACTGTTATAATTTGAAAATTATTTAAAACAAGAGGTAACAATGCGTCAATTTGAAAATATTACTTTAACCAATATGTGCATGATTTATGACGATAAAGGCAACGTTTTAGCTCATGATAGGTTAAAAAGATGAAAAGGAATTGCTTTCCCAGGTGGACATGTTGAATTAAACGAATCGATTGTTGATTCAACAATTAGAGAAGTTTATGAAGAAACGGGTTTAAAAGTTTCTGATTTACAATTATGTGGTATTAAACAATGATTTAATGAAGAAACAGGACGTAATGTTTGCTTTTTATACAAAACTAACAAGTTTGAAGGTCAATTAATTAACACACCTGAAGGTAATAATTTTTGAACAACTTTTGATCAATTGGCGAAATTAGAACTTGCTGATAATTTTGGAATTATGCTTGAAGTGTTTTTAAAAGACGAATATTCAGAACATTATAATAATAAATACTTAAATATAGTTGATGAATTGAAATAACAAAACAGCAAAGGTTATTCTTTGCTGTTTTTTAGTTGTTAAAATTCAAGTCCTGATTTTAAATAATCATGTCAATTTGGTACATATTCAACTTCAAAAATCTCGCACTGTTGTTTAACAAATTTATCTCAAGCTGCTATATCAACTTGCACAAGCATTCCATTGTTTGGTATTGTAGTTTGAGCTAAAACAATTAAATAATGTAACAGACAATGTTGCTCTTGAGTCACTATTATGCTTAAGCCTTTAGCATAAGCTTCTTTGTAAGTTTGTAAAATAGCTCCACTAATATAAATTTCTTCAATGTGGTGTCGTTGGTATTTTCAACCGTAAGTTTCGGTTAACTTATAGTTTTTATAATAATTGGCAATTTTTAACTTATCAAATGGTAGTGGTTGTGGCATGTTGTGGTACTTCAAAAGCTTTTCAACAACTTGAAAGTAAATTTTGATCCATTTGTTCGATTTATCCATAATTTAATAATAGCAAACTATTAGATATAAAAACACCATATTGAAAATATGGTGTAAATAAATTATTTGTAAGCAATTTGTTCTTGATATAAATCAACATCAAATGCTTTGATGAATTCTGTCATTAAATCAATTGTTGCTTGAATATCGATTAATGATGCTAGTCCAATTGGACTGTGTAGATATCTTTGCGGAATTGAAATTGTAGCTACTGATGAACCACCTGGTGCAAACTGTAATTCAGCAGCATCAGTTCCACCACCTCCTGCTACATATTTGTATGCAGGAATGTTTTTATCTTTAGCAATTTGCATTAGTACTTTAATTAATTTTGGATCCGGTAATGTTCCACCATCTTTGACTAAAATACTTACACCCTTACCTAATGAAGGTGTTCCTGGTTTAGCACCTGTTGTATCATGTGCGGCTCCGGTATCAACAGCGAAAGCTACATCAGGGTTTAAAATTCCAGCAGAAGTTTTAGCTCCACGAGTTCCAACTTCTTCTTGAACTGTTCCAACTAAGTACACATCACAACCTAAATCTAAATTGGCAATGTTTTTAGCAATTGCTTCAAGCGCTGTTACACCCGCACGGTTATCCATAGCTTTACCACCTACAATATTATTAGCAAATTGTAGTGTTTCACCTGATAAGAAAATTTTGTCACCGATTTCAATGTTTGCTTCTTCAACTTCTTTTTTAGATGTGAAACCTAAATCAACAAATAAGTCAGCTTCTTTAATTGCTACACCTAATTTGTCTCTATCCATGATGTGAATGCTGGTGTGTCCAAATACACCTGAAAATCTTTGTCCTGTAGCTGATGAAACTACTGTAGCTTTTGTTCCAATTACAACAGAAGGTCATACACCACCTATTGTTGTAACTAAAATATTACCATTGTCAGCTATAGATCTAACCATGTATCCAACTTCATCCATGTGAGCTGCTAACATTACTTTTGGTGCATTAGATTTAGCTGATTTTTTGAAGAAAATTACTGAACCTAAAGCATCACGAGATACTTCAAAACCACTGATGTTTCTTTTTAATTCTTCAACAACCGGTTCTTCAAAACGCGAAATAGCTTCAATGCTCATGTAAGTGTTTAAACGGTTATATAGTTCTTGATATTTTTGATCCATATTAAATTAACTCTTTCATTTTGTTTTCTAAAGAATCAAAGTCAACTTGTGCTTTAACTTGATCGTTAATTTGTTTGTAAACAACTTTGTTATCTTTGTCTAAAACAAACATTGCTCTAGCTGAAATTTTTAATTCATTAATTAACACTCCAAAACCATTTAGTGTTGAATGGTCGAAGTAATCTGAATAAAGTTGAATGTCTCCAACTTTGTGTCCATCAGCATAGTTTTGTAGTGCTGTTGGTAAATCAACTGAAAATGATGCATAGTCAAATTGTGGATATTTTTCAGATAATTCTGCTAGTTTTAAAACTTGCATATCACAAACTGAAGTGTCAATTGAAGGGAATGTGGCTACTACTATGTAGTCATGTTCTCTATTAACTTCTGATTGCGCAAAACCACCTCTTAAAGCACCGCTTAATTTTACTGCTTGATTCATTTCAACTTCATTACCATTAAGTGTAAGTTGTTTGTCATCGATATATGTAACTCTCATATCATCTCCTTAAATAAAAAAGCCTGATACAGGCATATGGTGCACTAAACAGGACTTGAACCTGCACGGATTTCTCCAGTAGATTTTGAGTCTACGGTGTCTACCATTCCACCATTAGTGCGCTTTTAACTATTATACTAAAAAGTTAATAGTTATTAACAATTCGTTGGTGATTAGTGTTATTTTTCAATAAATATGCTTCGTTTAAATCATTTTGTGTATAACCTAATGAAACAAATGAACCTAGTGCAATTTCAAAAGCATAAAGCAAGGTATCTTGATTAGAATTTTGCATAAAATCAGTTATTGCGATAAATAATTGTTGAAATTGAATGTTAATATCATCATTTACAATCTTAGGTTCAATAATAGGTTTTAAATCATAATTAATAGCTAAATTAACAAAAAAGTGTAATAAATCAGCAAATTCCTCAGTGACTTTATTTTTTTGAATATTTTTGTTTAATTTTCAGTATTTAAAAGATTGCACTTCGTTAATAAATTCACCAGCTTCAATGATTAAAGCTAAACTTTTTTGAACTTGTAAATCATTACTGTTTAAATTTGGATTTAGTTTTTTAGCCTTTAATTCTATTTTGTTATCTAATTCTTTTTGCATTTGAAAAATACTTGATAAATTCATGCATTAATTATAATACTTTGGCTTAATTTTAGGGCAAAAAGTTATAAAAAAATAAGTTGCATTAAGCAACTTATTTAGCATTATTTTAATGAAATTAGTACATGTAGCCTTCATCGATATCATCGATTGCTTCAAACATTTCATCTTCGTCTGTGAATTCGGAATTTTGATCTTCAATTAATTCAAAGAAATCATCACTTGAGTTAATTTCATATTCTGTATCGTATTCAGCAGCGATTTCAAATTCATCCATGTCTAGTTCATCGTGAATTTGTTCATCGAAGTTATATGTATCATCAGCTTTATCTGTAAAGTATGAACGTGGATCTCTAATATCATATTTACCTTTTAGTTCATAATTCCCATTTGTTCCGGCAGGAATTTTGTGTCCTAAGATAATATTTTCTTTTAGACCTTCAAGCAAGTCAACTTTTTGACCAATAGAAGCATTAACAAGAATTTTAGCTGTTTCTTGGTATGAAGCAGCTGATAAGAATGAATCACTTAATAAAGGTGTTTGTTTTGCTCCACGAATTTTAACTTCACCATAAGCTGGTTTTTTACCTTGTGCTAGTAATTCACCATTAACTCTTTGGTAAACTAATGTATCAACTAAGCTACCTGTGAAGAATTTTGAATCTCCTGGGTCTGTGATGATAATCTTAGATAACATTTGTCTAATAATAATTTCAATGTATTTGTCAGAAATTGTAATACCTTGTAGACGGTATAGTCTTTGAATTTCTTTCAATAAGTAGTTTTGAACTGAACGAGTGTCAGCAACTTTTAACAAGTCGTTAAGGATAATTGGTCCTTCAAATAATTTTTGACCTGAAACTACTTTATCACCAGGTTTAACACGTAATTTTTGTGAAGATTTTCCTGGGAATTCAGCGTATAGTGTATTCCCTTCTTTGTCTCTGTATTCGACTCTAACAACTTTTGAATCAGCAACTTTACCTTCTGTTTTTAGCTCTGGAGTGTCAATTGAAACAACTGTTCCATTAACACTTGAAATTACAGCTGGTTTTCCTCAAGGGAAATCATAAGCATCGATTAACTCTGTTAAACGACCAAATCCACCTGTAATATCTTCTCCACCAGCAACCCCTCCTGTATGGAATGTACGCATGGTTAGCTGAGTACCAGGCTCACCAATTGATTGAGCAGCAACTACCCCTACAGCTTCACCAATGTTTACTAAACGGTTTGTGGCAAGGTCTTTACCATAACACATTTTACATACACCATTACGTGTATGACATGAAAGTACTGAACGAATTTCCACTTCAGATTTTCCATATTCATTAACAATTTTTTCTGCTAATTCAGGAGTTATTAAAGTGTTTCCTGCAACTAAGACATTACCATTATCATCTAAAATTGCTTTGTTTGTGAAACGACCTTCAATTCTTTCTGCTAATGGTTCGATAACTGTATCTGTTTTTGTGTCTTTAATGTCTTTAACAACAAATCCAAAGTCAGAACCACAATCAGCTTCTCTAACAACGATTCCTTGTGCAACATCAACTAATCTACGTGTTAAGTATCCTGATTTAGCTGTGTTAAGCGCAGTATCTGTTAACCCTTTTCTGGCCCCGTGGGTAGATGAGTAAAATTCATAAGCTGTTAGTCCTGATAGGAATGAAGACTTAACAGGGATTTCAACTGTTGAACGAACAACACGATCGTTTTCAGCATCGGCTTTAAGAACTTTGGTGTTGTTGTTCATAAGTCCACGCATACCAGCTAGCTGAGTAAAGTTTGATGAGTTTCCACGTGCTCCTGATGTAAACATCATAAACAGTGGGTTATCGATGTCTTTTTTGGTTTCAGCTTTTAGATCTTTTTCAATTTCTTCTTTGACAGAAGTTCACTTGTTAATTGTTAATGTATAACGCTCATCATCAGTAATTCAACCTTTTTTGAAGTATGATGCTAATTGTTTGATGTAATTATCACCTTCTTGAATTTTAGCTCTAGTTGAATCAATTGTAGTAATGTCGTTCATTGAGATTGTTGTTCCTGAAATAGTTGAGAACTTAAATCCTAAGTTCTTAATATTGTCAAGAATTGAAGCTACATAGTTTGAATATTCAAATCAAACTTTTTGTAGAACTGTTGTATATGTGCTGATTGTTCATCTTGGAGCTTCAGCAAGGTTTAAATCTGGATTTTTCTTACGGTGTAGATAAACTAAGTATTCAAATTCTTTTTTAATTAAGTTTGAAAGTAATTTAGCATGTGAAGTATTAATTGGATTACCTGCATAATCTTTTAAATCTGCACAAGCTTCAAAACGAGTTTCATAGTTTAATTCGGTAGTTGTGTTAATTACTGAAGCAACATCTTCGATTGTCACAACTGCAACATATGTTTCATAAATTTTACGAACAATTTTAGCAATATCTTTTTTACTTAATGCTAAGTTGACTGGTGCTTCAGAAACTATTTTCTTACCGTTTTCCCCATAACCAAATGTGTAAAGATCCAACACGTTAACATCTGATGAAGTGTGAATTTTTTCTTTTCCTTCGCCGTTTTGTCCTACATATTTACCAAAAATAAATTCAAAGTCTGATGGTAAGGCTTTATTTAAAATGAATTTACCAACAGTTGAGAAAATGTAAGCATTTTTAGTGTTATTTGATACTGATTCTTTTTCTAGTGTTTCAATTGGAAGAATAACTCTTGTGTGTAGTGAAACTAAATTATTTTCATATGCTTTAAGCATATCGTTGTAATCAGCAAAGTATTTTCCTTCGTTTTGTTCAGCTTTAGCTGAGCCATCTTTTTCCATTGTTAGATAGTAAAGACCTAAAATCATATCCTGTGAAGGATTAATGATAGGCTCTCCATCCTTTGGACCTAAGATGTTTTTTGAAGCAAGCATTAGTTCTTGTGCTTCTCTAACTGCTTGTGGAGAAACAGGAACGTGAACAGCCATCTGATCTCCATCGAAGTCAGCATTGAAGGCTGTTGTTACTAATGGGTGAAGTTTAATAGCTTTACCACGAATTAAAACTGGTTGGAATGCTTGAATCGATAAACGGTGCAGTGTGGGTGCACGGTTTAATAATACCGGTCTTCCTTCGATTGCTTTTTCAACATAAGGTCAAATAATTGGGTTTAAGTTTTCAATCATTTTCTTAGCTGATTTAACACTAGTTACATTTGGTTCACCATTCATTAACTCATTAATAATTCATGGTTCAAATAACTTAGCCGCCATATCACGTGGAATACCAACTTCATGCATTTTTAGATTTGGTCCAACAACAATTACACTACGCCCTGAGTAGTCAACACGTTTTCCTAGTAAGTTTTGTCTAAAACGACCTTTTTTACCTGTTAGTGCATCTGAAATAGATTTTAATGGGTTGTTGTCTTTTGATGTAACTGGAGAAGGTTTTTTTCTTCCGTTGTCAATTAATGCATCAACTGCTTCTTGAATCATACGATACTCATTTTGTTTAATTAACATCGGAGCATCGCTTTCGATTCATTTACCTAAACGATTATTTCTAATAATAATACGTCTATATAATTCGTTGACATCACTTGTTGAGTGTCTTCCACCATCAAGCTGGATTAAAGGACGTAAGTCAGCCGGCATAACTGGTAGATTGTAAATCAACATTTGTTTTGGATGTTGACCTGAATTGATGAATGAGTTAATTACATTTAAACGTTTATATAGTTTATTACGTTCTTGTTCTCTTGATGAACCTTTAGCTATTAATGAACCTGTGTCAATTGAGTTGATATAATCAATTTCTTTTTTAACTTCTTCAAGTTCTTTTTGTAAATCAACTTTTTCTAATAAATATTCAATAGCTTTTGAACCTGTGTCGATTTTAGCATCAGAGTATTCATGAATAATTTCGTTGTATTGATAAAAATCAATACCAAAATCTTTACCAATTTTTGAGTTTGCGTATTCATCCAATTCTTCTAATGAAGTTTTAATATCTTCATATTCATCACTATTTTCATCATGCATTTCTAGCATTTCAGTAAGTGCATTGTGATAAATTTCAACAGCGTCATTAATATCAATGATTCTATTTTTGTGTAAACTCTTTAATCCACCATCTTCTAAAACAATGTGAGATTTATAGTAAATAATTTTTTCTAAATCAGCTTTTGTAACTGGCTTAGATGATTGATCAACTTTTAGACCTAATAATTTAGCAATAATTGAGTGATCAATTTTGAAGAATCAGAAGTGAACAACTGGGTTGTGTAATTTGATATGTCCCATTCTTGTTCTACGTGTGATTTTAGGTAAAATTTCTGGTTTATATTTTTCACAAGCTGGAGTTTTTGAACAGTGTTGTCCTTCATCGCTCTTTTTATATTTTGTTCCACAAACCGGACATTTGTAGTCAGTTGTGGGACCAAAAATTAATTCATCAAATAAACCATCTTTTTCTGGTTTGTATGTTTTATAGTTGATTGTTTCAGCTTTAGTTACTTCACCATTTGATCATGCTAAAACATCTTCGTTAGTAGCCAATGAAAGGGTAATTTTATTAATTGTTTTTGTTGCATTTTTAATTGTTGTATCAAAATTACTCATTTAAGTCACCTCCCATTTCATTGAAATCAAAGTATTGTTCTGTGTTTACTGACATGTCATCTGTAATTGTTTTTTCAGATAATTCTAGTTTCATTCCTAGACCTTTAAGTTCATAACTTAAAACGTTAAATGATTCAGGAATTCCTGGATCTGGTAATTCTTTACCTGAAACCAAAGCACTATATAGTGAATTTCTTCCTGCTATATCATCTGATTTATAAGTAAGAATTTCTTGTAGCACATTAGCAGCTCCATAAGATTCGATGGCTCATGTTTCCATTTCCCCGAATCTTTGTCCCCCGTTTTGAGATTTCCCTCCAAGTGGTTGTTGGGTAATCAGTGAGTATGGCCCGACGCTACGTGCATGCATTTTATCATCAACCATGTGGTTAAGTTTTAACATGTACATAACACCGATTGAAATTGGTTTGTCAAACTTACGTCCTGTAATTGGATCGATTAATGTTTGTTTACCGTTTTTATCTAAACCAGCTTCTTCTAAAGCAGCTTCGATATCTTGTTTTTTAACCCCATCGAATGAAGGTGTAACGAATTTAACACCAAGTTTTCTAGCGGCCATACCTAAGTGTAACTCTAAAACTTGACCAATGTTCATACGTGAAGGCACACCTTGTGGGTTAAGCATAATGTCTAATGGTGTTCCATCTTCTAAATATGGCATATCTTCTTCTGGTAAAACAATTGAGATAACCCCTTTGTTTCCGTGACGACCAGCCATTTTATCCCCAACTTTGATTTTACGTTTTTGCGCAATTGAGACTTTAACAATTTTATCTACACCTTCTTCTAAAGTATCTCCATTATCACGTGAAAGAATTTCAACGTGAGTTACAGTACCGTGGTGACCGTTTTTAACTTTTAATGAAGTATCTTTTGTTGTTGAAGGACGTTGACTTAAAATTGCCATTAATAATTTTTCTTCTTGAGAAGGATTATCTTCACCTTTTGGTGACAATCTACCAACTAAAACATCACCTGGTAATACTTCTGATCCAACTCTTACAATACCATTTTCATCTAGATTTCTGATTGAGTGTTTTGAAACATTTGGAATATTAGCAGTTAAAACATCATCACCTGCACGAGAAGTTCTGAATTGAATGATTTGTTCTTCAATATGAATTGATGTATAAACATCATCCTTAACTAATCTTTCATTAATAATAACAGCATCCTCGAAGTTATATCCATTTCAGGTTGTGAATCCAACTAAAACGTTTTTACCTAATGCCATTTCTCCATCTTTAAATGATGAACCATCAACTAGTAAGTCACCTTTTTCGACATATTGACCTACTTTAACAATTGGTTTTTGCTGGATTAAAGTATCTTGATTTGATCTTTCAAAGTTTCTTAGGGTATATTTATCTGTACTATCTTTTTGGTTTTTAATATGAATTTTTGAACCGTCAACATAAGTTACTACACCGGCATTTTTAGCTACTAAGTTATATGATGAATACTTAGCAATATCGGCTTCAATACCAGTTGCAACAAATGGGGCTTCAGCTTCTAATAAAGGAACTGCTTGACGTTGCATGTTAGATCCCATAAGCGCACGGTTGGCATCATCGTTTTCTAAGAAAGGAATAGCAGCAGCAGCAACTGAAACTATTTGTTTTGAAGAAACCTCGATAAAATCGATTTCTTCTGGTGTACCTGTTAAGTAAGTGTAATCACGTCTAATTGTTAAACTTTGATCAACAATTCTGTTGTTTTCATCAACTTTAACTGATGATTGAGCAAATGAGTAACCAATTTCCTCAGCTGCAGTTAAGTATCTGATTTCATCATATTGAACAACTCCATTTTCCACTTTGAAGTAAGGAGTTTTTAAGAAACCTAATTCATCAACTTCTGCATAAGTAGCATAGTTTAAGATAAGACCAATGTTTGGTCCTTCAGGTGTTTCGATAGGACAAATTCTTCCATAGTGAGTTGCATGAACGTCACGAACTTCGAATTGAGCTGTATCTCTGTTAAGACCACCAGGCCCTAGAGATGTAACACGACGTTTGTTTGAAACTTCGGCTAATGGGTTAATTTGGTCCATAAATTGTGAAAGTTTTGATGAGTTAAAGAATTGTTTAAACTGAGTTGTAATAATTTTGTTATTGGTTACATTTTTTGCTGTAACTTTACTTGCTTCTTTAGAACCCATACGTTCACGAGTTTGTTTTTCAAATTTAATTAAAGCAGTTGCTAATTGACCTTCTAATAATTCACCAACAGAAACAATACGTTTATTTGTTAATGAATCTGGATCATCGTCTTGACCAATTCCTTCAAGTAAGTTGAAGTAATAATTAATAGCAGCAACAATATCAGAAATCAATAGATGAGTTTCTTTTGATTTAGGGTCATTCCCAATAACTAAAACAGGATTTTCTGGATGTTCATCCATGTGTTTTTTAGTTGGGTAAACTAAAAGTTTAGAAATACGAATACGTTTTTCTAATTCATCCTTTTCATCTTTTTCATCAATCAGATTGTAGTAAACAATTTTTGGATCAATTCCAGGAATGTTTGACATTAATCTTAATTGGTTTTTGTTTTCAGTCAATTCTTGAATTTTCTTAGCTTTTGCTAGATCGATAAATTCACCTTTAACAAATAAAGGTTTATCTTCGTTTCTGATTGTTAAGTTTTCAGCTAAGTATGTATTTGTAATACGGTCAACTAATGATAGTTTTTTATTCAACATGTAACGACCTGTGCTTGAAAGGTTGTAACGTTTTTTATCAAATAAAGTGTTTGGTAACAATGAAGCTTTTGCACTATCTGTAGGTCTATCACCTTTTCTCATAGTGTTGAAAAGTTCATCTTGACAATTTTTAAGTAATTCCAACTTGTCAGCGTAGTCTTCTAAAATAAACTTGTCTTTTCTTAAAGTTGTATCTAAAACATCACTGTTTCCGAATAATTCACGAATTGTTTTTTCCTCAAACCCGAATGCACCAAGGAATGTTCCTAAATTAACGTTTTTGTTTTTATCAATTTTTACTTTAACTGTATCAGTTGCTGATGAAGTAACACGGTGTGAAATTTCTAATCAAGAACCGATTCTAGGTAAAATTTCTAATTTGTTGAAAAGGTCATCAGATTGTTTATTTCTAACACTTAGTCCAAAATAAGCACCAGGTGAACGGATCAACTGACTAACAATAACTTTTTCAGATCCGTTAATGATGAAACTTCCACCTGAAGTCATGTAAGGAATTTCTCCTAGTAAAACTTCATCTGTTTGAGTTTCACCTGTTTCTCCTAGTTCTCATCTAAGTTCGGCATAAACTTTTAAACTAAAGTTGATTCCTTTAGCTTTACATTTTCTAATTTCTTCACTTTCACTTGTGATTTTTTTGAATGGGTATTCAAATCTAATTGAACCTTTTACATAATCAAGTTTAACTTCTTGATTTGCAGCTTCAATTGGATAAACATCTAATAAACAAGCTTCTATTCTTTCGCGAACAAATTTTTCAAAACTTGATTTGCTTGTTTTCAGAATGTCAAATAATTCTAACGATTTTTTAGTAACAGAGTAATCTCTTCTCTCTGTAATTGGACCAAATTTACGTAATTTGTAATTTGTTGGTTTAGAATTCATGCAATTAAGTCCTTTCTGAGTCAACCTATAAAATCAAAACAAAAAAATGCATATAAAAATGCTGTTTCTTATAAAGGTATATATATTTTAGCAAAATGATAAAAATTTCCAATATAAAAAAGTAGGATTTTTTAAGTTTCATTTTTTTGCTATTTTAAAGCTTTTTAAACTGAAAAAATTAACTATTAGAAATGATTTTTTCAGTTGAAAAAATAAAAATTTAAGTTAAATTATCAAATATTAAAATCTGAAACAACAGAAAATTTTAATGATTTTGTTCTTCTATATTTTCATGTTATGAAATAAATGAAAAAGTTTTTCATTTTTATATAAAAAAAACGTTGTTTTTATTTTAAAATTGTCATTTTTATATTCGTTTTAATAAAAGTTAAATAATTTATATAGAGAAGGTAAATATGAATATTAATCGCTTTTTAAAATTTACAACTTTTTGTATTTTTGCATTGTCTTTTGTTTCAGCATCATGCCATAATAATCAGAGTAAATCATTAACTGAAAAAGTTGTAAAAAAGAACAACAACGAAGAACCAGAACCACTTGTCGAAAAAAAACAATATAACTCTTGAAAATTGATTTCCTGAGATTGTCATTAAAAATAATTATTCAGATGAAATATTAGAGCAACTCAAAATAGCTCAAAGTGTTTTCCAACACCTAAAACAAGATGAGGAATTTGTAAAATACTTACAAATTTTCTATAGCGCCACTATTCATGATAAGCCTTCCGAAATTAATAAATATTTCTCAGAGATTGACCCTAATAAATTAATGAATTTTTTAGAAAAATTTAAGTCATACTATGTTGTTGAGAAGTATAAAAAATATATTAAAGCATATAGTTTATATATTAAAGATTTCGATTTGTTCAAACCAGAACCTTTGTTTTCTAACCAAAGCGAAAACATTACAGTAGTTAACAAGCAAGAAGTTGACAACATTGGAAAATCTTATGTAAAACTCCTTGTACACAATAAGGAAGAAAATAAAAATAAATCCATTTGATATAAATTCAATAAATGGAAAAAATATGAAATACAAAATCCAAAAAAAATAGATTATGACCCTTTTGCAGAATCTGGTGTGGTTATAGTTCCGACAAATATTTGAGATACTTTCAATTTTTCAAATCACCAAAACTATAGTGAAGAATTACCATACGTAATTGCTGAACTTAAAGATAATAACAAAGTTAAACAGATAATTAATACTAATCAAAGTTTAATCGCTAACTACAAGGGATATTCTACTGACTCTGAAAATATTTATTATTACTTTTATTTAAATATTAAAAGTAAGTTAGTAGAAAAAATTATGTACACATTCACTTTTAAAAGAAGGGATGTGTTTTTTAATGAATTTAAAACAATTTACAGTTAAAGAAAAACTAAAATACATAAATTTAAATCAGAATTATGGTTTAGCTTATGCTTCTGAAGTGTTTGCTAATGAATATTGAATTGATAGATATAAATGAAAGGGCAAAACAAAAACTGATGCATATCATTATGGGTGAATACTAATTACAAATTGATTAAAACTTTATAATATAGATATGTTATTATTGAAATCAAAATCAGGTAGACCTAAGAAGAAAAAACCCACTTTTGATGATTTAGGTCCAAATGAACGCGAAGCGATTGAGCGAGCTATAACAAGAGTTTTAGAAAGACATGGAATTAAGAAGTCTGAAATTTTTAAAGAAATTAAAGAATATGACAAAACTAAACTATCAAGAATTAATATAAAAGGGATATCTGACTTTTTTGAATGTTCAAGAAGTGTATTTTACAACAACTACCAAAAGAAAACTAAAAGTGATCCAACGGAAAAATACTTGGACAAAAAGTTAATGAATTGAATTTTATGCGAAGCTCAAAAATCAGGTGAAGTTATAGGTAGAGATAAACTTTACCATAAGTATTTAAGCACTAAACGTAAAAGAGTATCGTCATATGTATTTTGAATTAACTATATAAAAACAGGTTATAAATCTAAAGCTTACACAAACAAAAAGCCTAAGAAGAATCCGAAAGAAGATAAGTTTAAAAAGGTTTGAACTGAAGATTTAGTTGGAGGAGATTTTTCATCAAATTATTTTGGTGAAAAACTGCATGCTGATATTAAATTTGTTAAGGTAAATGACGGTTGAAAATATTTACATGTAATTACTGAAACTTATTCTAATTCAATCCTTAGTTGAACATTATCTAACGATAGAACTGCTCAATCAACTATAAATCTTTTAAAAAGTACTAAATTAGTAGAAAAAATTATGTACACATTCATTTATTAAAAAAGAATGTGTTTTTATATGTCGCAAAAAAATTACATTAGAGGAAAAACTAAAATACATAAAACTAAAAATTTTAGCTAGCATTTGCATCAAAAGCTTTTGCAGATCAATATTGACAGCAAAGATATAAATCAAAAGAAAAAGCCTAATTAAAAACTTATCATTAAACCTGAATACTTATTAGAAACTGTGTAAAATATTGTTTAATTTGTCACTTTTTCGCGATTTAATTTAATGATATTTTTATACAATATAAATGATGTTATTCTATTAGAATTTCATCAGAAATTTTGTTATGCAATGCGCGTATTTCTTTGAACATTTCGCGCATTGCTTTTTTTATTTCTTGTTCGTCAGGTTCAATTTGAGACAGTAAATTTATTAATCGATCCATGTATTTTTGTAAATATTGATGAAAGCTTTTATTTTTGCGCAACAAAAAATACATTTGTTGAACATGTGGTACTGAAAGGTCTAAATTGTTTTCCAAAGCTCAAATTTCTGCTTTTGTCAAATCTTTTCCTTCAGGTTCTTTTGCATAATAAATCTTGTCTAAATATTTGAAATAAAAATTACCATCAGACGCCATTATTAATCTAGTTCATGATCAATCATGCATCATTAATCTTCTGCCATCGCTCATATAAGCTCCGTAAATTTTCTTACCAAATCTAACCGCACCATTAATAACTTTTCTGTTGATTTCAATGTCAACTCTTCAATTATTTCTTAGCATTCCTTCTTTGTTGAATAATGATTTTTTAGCAATAACTTTTTTAAATTTTGTGTTGTAGTAATTTACATATTTATCACCGTTTCTTCTTAAATCTTCAATTGTTTTAATTTGATTTTGACTAATGAAAACTGGTAGTTTATCTTGAGCACTTCTAAAAGATCTTTCAACATGCGGTTTGTGTTTAGGGTTTGATGAACTTATTATTCTAATACCCTTTTCGTTTAAATTCTTTTCAAACATTGTCTCAGTACTTTCACTACCTCAAAATGTTTTACGTTTATCTGTATGGATTATTTTAGGGAATCCGAATCTTTTAAACACTATTTCTAGGAGTCTTTGATATCCAAGATTGGTTTCTTGATATTCAACTCACATACCTAAAAGCATTCCTGTTGATGCATCAATTGCATGGTAAAGATAAATTTTGTTTTCTTTAAATAAATATGGTTCTACTTGAGCATCAATTTCAAGTATTTCACCAAACTTTAAATTCTTATTTAAATTCAAAATCTTTCTTTGTTTTTTGTAGTGTTTTTGTTTGTTTTGGATTTCTGCAATCATCATATGAGTTTCTTCATTTAGTTTTTTGATTTTCTTTAAATCTCTGGTAATTTTTCTTCCTCTTTTTGTTGTGTGACGATTGTGAAAACCTAATTCATTAAATCTATAAATCATTCAAGAATAAGACAACTTTTCCTTAATATTTTGATCTAAAAATGTCTCATAAAATTCTTTATAGCTTAATTCGTTGTCTGTTCTTTCTATGTCGATAATTGCGTTATTTGTTTCAAGATATTGTTTATAAATTTCTTGAAGTAAATCATCTGATATTTTTCGATCTTTAACTTTATTTATATTTTTATGTTTTGTTCTAACAAAACTTTTATCTCCCTTTTCTGTATTAAAGATTTCCTTTTTGTATCTAATTATCGTTCTTACTGAAAGCCCTGTTTTTAAACTTAATTGTTCGTTTGTTCAGTTCTTGTGAATTGCTATTGTTTTTAAGTTTAAAATTCTATTTTTTTCATATTCTGTTGATAAATTTGCGTTCTTTAAATTTAGTTTAATCATAATTTAACAATTTTAAAACTTTTGAATCTTAAATTAAGCAAAAGTGACAAAATAAACCATAATACAAGGAGTGACAAATTAAACCATAATTCACAAACTTATCATTAAACCTGAATACTTATTAGAAACTGGGCAAAACTTTATAATATAGACATTATGTTATTAAAATCAAAAACAGGTAAATCTAAAAAGGATAATTCTCCTAAATCAAAAAAATAACACTTAACGACTTAGGTGAAAATGAAGAGATGCTTATGAATGAATAGTTGAAAAAATATTTGAAGATCACGGAATTCAAAAATCTGAAATATTAAAACGACTAAAAGAATATCAAGAAAAAGATTTCAAACAATAAACATTAAACAAACCTCAGATATTTTTGGATTTTCAAAAAGCTTATTTTATAACAACTATCAAAAAAACTAAGCAAGATTTAATTGACAAATATTTAGATAAAAAATGATGAATTGAATACAAAATGAAGCGCAAAAGTCAGGTGAATCCATTTTGCAGAGATAAGTTTTACCATAAGTATTTAAGTATTAAACATAAAAAGTGTCTTATTATGTTTTTTGAATAAATTATCTAAAAACAAGTTATAAATCTTAAGCTCACATTACACAAATAAGAAAACAGGAAAAAATTCAAATGAAGATAAGTTTAAAAAGTTTGAATAGTAAATTGGGTGGCTGGTGATTTTTCATCAATAAACTAGTAGAAAAGCTATGCATACATTCATTAATTAATAAAAAATATGTTTTTATATGTCATAAAAATAATTCACAGCATGAAAATTCAAACATATAAAATTAAACAAACAATTGCATTAAACTGTTCACCATTTCTTCCAAGCGAATATCAAAAAACAAAATAATGAAAAGGCATTAATTAAATTCACCATTCGTAACTCATTTGAAAACAAGAATATAAGTGTTTATGGAATTAACATAAACACTTTCTTACCTTTAGAAACTGTTTGCATTATTTAGGAGTAAATACGAATACTATACCAAATGAATTGAATATATAGATGTTTTTATTAGACCGACACTAGCATATTCCCTAGCGGAACTAACTGTTTCTTAATACAATGTCGATTAAGTTTCAAAAATAACCATAAAATTTTGAATCGTTTAGTAAAAAAGTACACCGAATTAGAGTGTACTTTTTTGTTGTTTTAGAGAATAAATTTGTGTTAAAAGTTGTTGTTTGAGTCTAATAACCTTGTCTTTATTTCGATAAATAATTAAACTTATTTCAAGCAGAATGATAAAAATAAAAGCAGGAAAAACTAACGGAAAAATTTTATTATAGTCGCCTTCTTGTTGATATTTTTGTAATAAACGGTAAATACCAATCCCTGAAAAAGTTCCATAAGTTATAACATTTCTAAATAAATGCTCATATTCAAAGAAAAAGCTAGCTACTAGTTGATGTTTAATGCTTGGTAAAATAAAATAAATGTAAAGTTGAAATTTATTGTAGCCTCTTGCTTTTAGTAATTGAATTTGACTTAAACTTAATGCATTAATGCTTTCTGCTATTTGCTTAGTTAATGCTCTAAACCCAGAAATTCACAGGGCTATATTAATTGCCACTAAACTAAGTGATAGTGGGTTGAAAATTAAATATCAAAAGAAAACTGGGATGATTTTTATTACACTTAATAATAGTTTACTAATAAGTGATATATAACCTCTTGTGACTTTTTCTGCCAAAATAGAAGAATATAATATTGCAATCAATATTGAGAAACTGAATGCAACATATGATTGTTGAATGATGGTTCAGTAGTCTAATCATACAGATTTAGAATTTAAAACACTAAAATCAAAGTTTAAAAAGCTTTTAAAGTAAGAACTCAAGGTAACAACATAAACTTTTTGACCAAACAGGTCTAAAAAACTTAAAACTAATATTACTAGATAAATGATTAGTATTAACCTAGTCAAATATTTACGTCAATTGTATTTGAATGAATATATTGAATTTACGTTTTGATTATTTATTTTAGGCCAAACTAATAGAACTTTATTAAATAAAAATAAAAGTAGTTCAATTAGAAAAACAAATAAAGCAATAAAAAACAAGGTTATTCCCAGACTTTGCACGTAATTTTTATAGTTTTCAAAAAAGAAACCTAGCCCTGTAATTCCAACAAGCCCCAAAATTGTCACCCAGCGAATATTAGATTCGTACGCTTGTAGAAAGTTCATTAAGAACTTGTTTTTCTTAGATTTAAAGATGTTTTTATAAAATGATAAAAATTTTGAACGGCCTAATTTGATATCTGTGTAATAAAATCTAAAGTCACTAGATTCAATAATATCAACTAGATAACGATTCATTCATAATCAAGTGAATCAAAAGTATAAAACAAATGAAGCTAAATAATTTTCAAACGAATCTTTAAAGAATAGAACAAAAACAATAATTGGCACAGCCCTTAAAGCACTAATAATAATTCTTGTCAAATAACTCGGTAGTTTAAATCTATGTAATTGACTTGCTCCAATATAACTTGTAATTAATGCTAGAAGAAAACCTATAAAAGTTCCTGCTGTTACCGATTTAACAGTAATTCAAAAATAATGTAAATTTAAAGCTCATAAGTTTTGTGTTAATTGTGGATGTGTAGGTTTGAATTCAAATATTTTTCCAATAAATTCGGTAGTAGATTTTCATCTAATCGAATTAGGGAAAGTGAAATAACCTAAATTAAACATGAAATATATTAACAAGATTGCAAAAATAATCAAGCCTGAAAGTTTCAGGATTTTATTTCTGTAATATCTTGTAATAAAACTTTTGAAATTTAATCTAGTCAAAATATTTTTCTAACTCTTGTTTTTGATAGTTATCTTTATAAAAAACTTGCTGAACTTGACCATCTTTAATGGCGTAAATTTTATCACAGTAATTAAATGCTGCTTCTAGATCGTGTATAGCCACAACTACTGTTTTATTGTTTTCTTTTAGATCTAAAAAAGTATCGAAAACTTTTTTAGTGCTATTGATATCTAAGTTACTTGTAGGTTCATCTGCTAATAGTAAATCAAACTTTCTAAAAATTGCCTGTATGATTGCAAATCTTTGTTTTTGACCGCTTGATAAGTCTTTAATCGAACTTAAAGCATGATCTTTAAGTTCGAATTTATCAAATAAACTTCATAAAGATATTAATTGCTTTGGTGTTAATCATTTAAACAACTTGTAAAAATAATTTTTGTAGTTATTAAAACTTTGAATGATGTTAGTAAAAGAATCGACTTCTTGTAATGCTAAACCGTTAGGATCAATATAACTTATTAAGTTTTTATAACTTTTTAGTTGTGATTTAGATAGCATAGAAATCGCCTTATTGTCATTTAATAAGTCTCCTTTTTGATTAAATTTAAGTCAAAAAAGGATTTTAAAATTGTACTTTTACCACAACCGCTTTTGCCAATTAAACCTGTGATTTCACCACTCTTGAATTCAAGGTTTAACGATTCAAAAATAACATTGTTTTTATCATAAGCGATTGTTACATCATCAAATTTATACATTTTATTCTCCTAAAGTGTTTTTAACGACGTCTCAAAACTCTGTTTTAGAATCGTTAATAATTTTATAACTATTAAACCCAACACTTGGTCCTCATGGGTCTTTATTTTCTGAAGCTAGTTTGATTAATGCTTCTGAAATATCATTAGCATGTTTATCAGAAACGTTTTTGCTAAACACTCCTATGTTATAAGGTAAAACATCTGTTACTGTTAAAAATGTAATTTTTTGACCGGTTCTACCTGGATTTGAATTATTTACAGCAAAAGCATATTGTTTGCTATCTTTAAATTTTGTTCAAGTGTATTCGCCTTCATTAGCAAAGAAAATATGTAAGTCATTATTTTTTTCTAATTGTGATTCGGTAAATTTAGCTTGTTTTAAAGTTGCTTGTGGATATTTTTTAGTATTAGTTCTGATTTCATCGAATGATAAAAATTCTTGACCAGCTTTATTAAAGTGTTTTTTAAATAAAGCTTGTGGCAGTAAGTATTTACTTCCTGAATCTGATTTACCAATCCCAATTCCAAACTTAATAAACGAAGCTAAATCTTTATTATTTCATGCTTGAATAATATCTTGTGTCATTTGCTCGTTCGCAACAATAGCAATTAAACCTCTTTGATATGGAACATAGTTGTTCATTTCATAAAAGTTAGTATAAATTGCACCATTTCAACCATTACCATTTGCTTTATCATTTCATTGCTCAGATCATGGAATTGCTTTGAAATATGTTTCTTGGTTGCTTGCTGAAGCAAATAAAGGATTATTGTTTTCTTGATATTTAGCTTCTGGATCTGAACCTTTAAGTTTTCTGGTTAGTGATTGAAGTTTAAGATTTAATTTGTCTAAATCTTGTTTTTGATTTCTGCCATCATAGATTGAACCTGATGAAATAAAAGCAAAGTCAGCTTCTTGTTTATTTAAATTTTCTTTTAAGGTTGCATAATCAGTATCATTTGTAAATTTGATTTCAACCTTTGCCTTTGATTTTAATTCAACCAATTTGTTGTTTAGTTGTTGTTGTAATGTTGTTTTAATGTTTTCAACATCACCTCATTCTGGTGTTGTTAAAAACAATTTATATGTTTTTTCTTGTTCTTCTTGTACAACAACAGTTTGTTCACAAGACACAAAAACAAACGCACCAGATATTATAGGAGCGCTTGTTAATGCAATTTTCTTAAATAAATGATTCATATAATACCTTTCCGGACAAAGAGAAAGGAAAAAAGAAAAGACTCACTACGCTAGCATTACCTAGATCAGTTATTAAGAGTATTTCTCAACCTAAGATTATTCTTAAGTACCTCTGTCCTTAGTATTAATTATAACTGAAAGTTTATTTAATACAACTTTTCAATAAGATTTGTATCACTATTTTTGGTCTCAACAGTGAATTGCTCAACTTTTGTTAGAATGATATTGTTTAAATCTGTAAATTGTTCAGGTTCAGTTAGATTAATTTGTTGCTCATTAAGAATAGAAACATAATTTTCATTAATAAACTTTTGTTTCTCTTCAAAGCTTTTTCCATCTTCAGTATCACTTAAACTATTTACTTTATCTGACGTTTTACTTAGATGTAATCATCCTTGTAGTTGTTTTAAAGTTGAATAAACTACATGGTTTTCATTTGAGTCAACTTTGTGCAATGTTTCTTTAACAAAGGATTCCGAAAAATCAGGGTTTCTTTGGTAGTTTAATGAAATGTCTGGGTTTTTGATTAATGTTTTCACAAGTGGATGAACCGCATTTTCAAAAACTTCAGAAACCAAACCTGCTTCTAAGAGTTGTGAATCATCAAAAAAGTAAACGCGATCAAAATTTTGTCTAATTGTTTCTAAATTACTTGTTATAAAAACACAATTAATATTCTGACTAGATGTAAGTTTTAAAAGAACTCTCAAGAACTCGTTTTTATTTTCAAACTCATCTTTTTTATCTAAAATATCTTGAATAAATAAAATCTCAATTCCGGCTAATCTATATTTCGCAAGTTTTAACTTAGCTTTGTCAGCTGAATCCAGCTCGTTAAAAGTTTCTAAATAAGCATATTGTGGAATAGACAAATCTTGATAAGTGTTTGCAAAGTTTATAATTGCTCAAAACTTTTTAAGTAATTTTGTAGTTAGTTTTTCATTTGTTGAGGTATAGGAAATTAATTCAGCCAAAAGATTTGAACCTCAATTGTTTTTAATAAAGTCTCTTAGATCAAAAATTACTTCAGATACTTGATTTATAAAAATTGAATCAACTTTGGATTTAGCGATTTTATTAAGCAGGCTTTTTGAGAAAGTTAAAATTTCATTCTGATTATCTTTGATATTTGTTGATACTCTTTTTAACTTGAACTCTTTACTTAATAAACGAGATTTAAAAAGTCTTTCTTCAGCAAAATGAGTTCAATTTAATTCAGCATTTGTTTGGTGAATTTTCTCTTGGAATTCATGCGTTGAAACAGAATTTGTATAACTTGATAAGTGATTAAATTTTAATCTTTTAATTTCTGAAATTCCATTTGATGCATTAGTTATTTGTTGATTTACAAAATCACATTTTTTCTTTGAATGATTTAAATATGAAGCGATATCAAAATCAAACTCTTGTTTAATAAAGTTTTTTATTTCTCTGATACTAAAATCTGAATAACCATGCAGATTTAAAAAGTTATTATTAACAAATAAATTTATTTCACTTTTAATAGATAAGTTTAAATTTCAAATTTCTGAATTAGTTAGATATAAAAGCTTTTTGTAATTTTTATTTCATATTTTTAATTCAAACTTTTTAAGTTGAATATCTTTTATTGCATCAAAATATTCTTCGTTGTTATTTTCTAACTGTTGTTTTTTTAAATTTAAAGTTTTAATTTCTTTTTTCAGATTTAAAACAATTGCATTAATTAATTTTTTGGCTTGTTTATTTAAGTGTTTAATGTGTTTTTTGTAATATTCAATTTCTCAATTTAAATCTCGAATTTTTAAGTCATTTTCAACTTTAGTGATACTAGTATCATTTATTTTTTTCATGTATTTAAGCTGAACATTTAAATCTCGAATTTTTCTTTCAAGTTGTAAAGTCATATTTGGCTTATCGCTTGCAGTTACGCTTAAATAAATGTCTTTGAAGGATTTGAAGAAGTTAAAATAGATTTCGATTAAATCTTCTTTGTAAGTTAAAATGATTTCTTGTAAATCTGAAATTTTGTTTGATATTTCTGAGTTGTTAGTGTAATTTTGTTGAAAATATTCTAACAATGATTTTTTGGCATTTAAAAAATCTTTAACAAATTGATTGTTTAAATCTATTATTTCAGTACCGCTGTGCTTTAGTAAATTGTAAATAGAATTTTTAAACAAGAATTCAAAATGATTTATAAATACTTCGATATTGGTTTTTTTAATCTGTTGTTTAGTTGCTTTCAAACAATCTTTTCATAATCAATATCAAGCTTTTGATAAATCATTTTGCTCAACAATTTCTTGAATATCAAAATAATCAATTTTATGTAAAATATCTTTTTTACGGTTTGTAAACTCATATGAATTATGGTAATTGTTGGCGTTTTGACTTTTTTCAAAATAAGTCAGAATGACATTGTCATCAAGCATTGATTGTTTCTCAATGTGTGGGAATGTTAAATTTTTATTGTCATAAGGTATGTAAAAAGCAGTGTTTTCATTGTTGTAAATAATTAATTTTGGAACAGATAGATTCCATTGTGGTCAGTTTGATTTGTTTCAATTAAAAATACTTTTTTTCTTTTTGGGTACAAAAATATTTTCGATGATTAATAATTCATTCATTAACATTTTTTACCTCTTAATAACTTAGTTTATTGTTTTTGTAAATTAATTTTGAAATTACTGTGTAAGCATAATAAATAACAAAAACATTAAATCAAATTTTAATTGGTGTAGTTAAAATATGTTGCGTTATTCAAATAAAAATATCTTGAAGAGTTCCGTTACCTAAGCTGTATAAATCTGCATAAGATAAAATAGGAATATTAATTAATGACAGAAAGGCTGAAAAAACAATTATCGGTACTAAAACTAAGTATTTTTCAGTATCTATGAAGAAATAACCAACAATTATAAAAATACATAATGCAGCCATACCTGAAACTGTTAGACCTAAAATAATAAATCTGTTTGGAATAAAGCTTTTTTCAATAACTGTATCACTAATTACAAAACCAATTAAAGCCACTGTGATCGCTATACATAAAAGCATAAAGGCTGAACCTGAAAATAAGTAAATTAACTTCAGTTCGTGTTTAGAGTCATTTTCATTAATGAATTTTCTTTTTGAATTTAAAGCAATTATTTTGTTAGCTACAGAAGTAGCAGCCGCTCGCTTATTAGCTGTGCTTAATTGCTTATATTTATATGATAAAAGCGTGATTTTAATCGATAATTTTTCAAGTCTATATTTCTTTGAAAAAGCATAATTTAAAAATGATAAAAAGTACATTCCAAAAAGTCCTGCCACTAACCCGTTCATAGCTGTAGCAACAGTATATACTGGATTATATCCTGCTGGTGGAACGAAGATTAAAGACAGCAAATCACTAACAATACCCACAAAAACACCAATTACTGGGCCAAAAATAAACCCTGTAATTTTAACTGGTAAACCTATAAATGAAAACTTATATGAAGGTATATTTACAATAGGTAAAATTTGTGCAGCAACAACTGTGAAACTGACTGAAAGAGCTATTAAAATGGCTACAAAAACCATATTTTTGATCGTTCACTTTGGAAAAATTCCAAAGTTAAAAAATTTACTAAATGTTTTTTCTGTTGCTGTCTTTTTCATATATTAAATTTTATAATATTGCTATAAATAGTCAAAAAAATATTGGAAAAATAAGCTTAACAGCGAACTAATTAACTAATAGTTTTAAATTAGTTCATAAAACTGAAAATGTGAAATTTTTAAACCATATTTATGGATAAATTGAATTAGAAAAACACCAGATTTTATATCTATTTAACAAGGTATAAAATCTGGTGTTTTTATTAAACTAAATTTAAAAAACTTGATTAAAAATGGTGCGCGAGGAGGGACTCGAACCCTCATGCCGGAGGCACTAGAGCCTAAATCTAGCGTGTCTGCCAATTTCACCACTCGCGCACTTATTTTAAATAAAAAAAAGCCTAATTAAGACTTGGTGCCGTCTATAGGACTCGAACCTACGACCTACTGATTACAAGTCAGTTGCTCTACCAACTGAGCTAAGACGGCATGGTGGAAGATAAGGGACTCGAACCCATGACATTCGCCTTGTAAGGGCGACGCTCTCCCAACTGAGCTAATCTTCCATAAATGGCAGTCTGTACGGGGATCGAACCCGTGTATGCATGGATGAAAACCATGTGTGTTAACCGCTTCACCAACAGACCATTTAATGGCGCCGATTATTGGGATTGAACCAATGACCAACTGGTTAACAGCCAGCTGCTCTACCGCTGAGCTAAATCGGCGTCTGTTTATTTGCTTAAATATTATAACACTAAAATTAATTTTAGAAAATAAATTTTTAAATATTTTTTAAATTTATTTGCTGTTTGTCTTAGTGCTAAAATATTATAACACCGATTTTTATAAACCCAAATAATTTTTATAAAATATTTAAAAATTCGCTTCTATATATAAAGAAGCGAATTATTTATTTATTTTGATTAATGAAATATTGTTTAAACTCTTCAGTTGTATCAACTAGCTTATGTGCATTTGCTAAATCATTTTGAGTATGACCAGCTTTTGTAAAGTAAAGCTTAACATTGTTTAAATGTTTGGCTAATATATAAGCCCCTTCAGGGCGAGTGTCTAAATCAAAACGCCCATGAACTATAATTGTCTTAATGTTCTTAATTGCATCTAAATTATTAAGTATATAATTGTCATCATTTAAGAAAGATTTGTTGACAAAATAATGGCTTTCAAACAAGGCCACTTGATAGTCTGTTTCAAAATCAGGATTTATTGGTTTAGAATTCAAACTTACCAAAGTTGATTCTCATTTTGAAAATTGATAAGCAGTTTCATTAAGCAAATGTTTATAAGTAGGATTGGTTAAACCATTGTAATATTTTTGCAATAAGGTTGAACCTTCAAATTGCTGTGCATAATTATAATAGGTTTCAAATTCTTGAGGATAAAATCAACTTGCTCCATTTTCATATAAATAATCAATATCAGCTTGTCGATTTAAAAATACACCACGTAAAATTAAGCCTGCAACATTATTAGGATAAGCTATTGCATAATATAAACTCAATGCAGTTCCTCAACTACCACCAAATAATAAAATTTTGTCAAGTTTTAAGGCTTGGCGAATTTTTTCTATGTCTTGGACTAAATTTTGAGTTGTATTATTTCGCAATTCATAACGTGGTGTTGATAAACCGCATCCACGTTGATCAATTAAAACAATGTGATAAAAGTTTGGATCAAAGAATCTGAAATGTTTTGGAGAAGTTTGTCCGCCAGGTCCGCCGTGAATAAAGAAAACGGGCATACCGTTTGGATTACCCGCTGTTTGATAATGAATTTTGTGAATTGAATCAACTTTTAAAAAGTGTGATTGATAATTTTTAACTTTAGAAAATAGTTTCATTGTTTTCTTCTGGTCTTGAAAACACGTAGTGTCCGTTTTCTGTTACTAAAACATCATCTTCAATTCTAGCTCCACCTAGACCTTCAATATAAATTCCAGGTTCAACTGTTAAAATCATCCCTGGTTCTAGAACAATATCAGACATTGGTGAAATTCTAGGCAATTCATGAACGTCAATTCCTAAACCATGTCCTGTTGAGTGTACAAAGTATTGTCCATAACCTTTTGCTTTAATATAATCACGACAAACTTTGTCAACTTCTGAAGCTTTAATTCCTGGTCTAACAGCTTTTCTACCAGCTGCTGCTGATTCTTTAACAATGTTTAAGATTTCTAACATTTTAGGATCGATGCATTTGTCTTCTCCACCTAAAATAAAAGTTCTTGTAATGTCAGCTGTATAACCTTTGTATTTAGCACCAAAGTCAACTTTTAACAGCGCTCCTTCAACTAACTCAACATCAGTGGTGTGGTGGTGTGGTTCAGCTGACGAAGCAGCTGTGGCAATAATTTCATCAAACCCTTCTTTGTCTCCGCCGTGTTTTTTAAGCAAGAAGTTTAAATAAGCACCTGCTTGTTTTTCAGTAATGCCAGGTTTAACTCATGACTTAAATTCTTCTAATGCTGATAGTGAAATATCAATAACTTTTTGCATTAGTTTTAATTCGTCTTTTGATTTAACAATTCTAAGTTCTTGTGCATCTACTCATTCAATTTTTTCAGGTTGAACTAAGTCTAATATTCTGTCTTGAACTTCTTTGGTTAGATAATTTTTTTCTAGTGCTATTTTTTTATAGTTTCTTTTGGTAAATCATTCTTTTAATGAATTTCCTTCAATTAAAACAATGTCAACATTTTTAGCATTATTTCTAGCATATTCAATATATCTACCATCAACAAATAAAGTTGCTTTGTCTTTTTCAATTGCAATAAATCCATCAGTTGTTTGCACGTTAGCATATCAAATTCTTGTTTGAGGTGCTTCAGAAATTAAAACTTCTACATCTTTATTAGCAAACATTAAGTCTAATCTAGTTCTGTCCATATAGTATCCTTCTGTGTGATTTTAAAAAATCTAGCTAGCGCTAGATATATTATGATTGAATTATTTTTTCTCTTTGTGGTTTACGTGTGCATTACATTTTGAACAATATTTTTTCACTTCAACTTTTTCTGGGTGATTTTTCTTGTTTTTCTTAGAAATGTAGTTTTCCATTTTACACTCTACACATACTAATGTAAAACCTTCTCTTGCCATAAGCAACTCCTTTACAAATTAAGTTATAAATTTAAGTGATATTAAGCTTTAACAATTATAACAAAAAGATAAGTGTTTTTAACTATGATAATAGCATTTTTATTTCATCTGCATAAATGTTTGGATTATCTTCTGGAATTGGTGTTTCTAAAATAATTGGAATATTGTCAAAATCTTTGTCAAAGACAAATTTTTTCAAAGTTTCTAAACCAATATAACCTTTACCGATGTTGGCATGGCGATCTTTGTGACTACGTACATCATTCTTAGAGTCGTTTAAGTGAATAACTGCCACTTCTTTTAATAAATCTCATTTAACAAGTTCCTTTTTAAAACCTTCATAGTCTTGTAAGTCATATCCAGCATCTCATAAATGGCAAGTGTCTAAACATATTTTTAAACGATCATGATTAACTCACTTGATTACGTGTGCTAGTTGTTCTAAGTCACGTCCTACTTCCGTACCTTTACCTGACATGCTTTCTAAACAAATTACTACATCATTAGTGTTTTCAATGACTTCATTTAATGAGTCAATTAAAGTATCTAAAGCTTCTTCAACATCATATTCAACTGAAGCTCCTGGGTGAAGGACTAAATATTTAAATCCAGCTTGTTCCATTCTTTTGATTTCGTCGATTAAGAAATCAATTGCAAACCTGTTTTTTGATGGGTTTGAAGGGTTAATGATATATGGTGCATGAACCACAATATCATGTGCCGGAATTAATGCTTCATATTTTTCTTTATATAAATCTAAGTTATATTTTTCAACAGCTACCCGAGCTGTGTTTTGTGGTGCGCCCAAGTAAATCATTAAAGTGTTTGCACCATTGTTTAAGGCATTTTGGCATGAATCTGTTAAATAATTTGGTGCTTTGAATGATATGTGTGAACCTAGTTTAATCATTTTTATCTCCTTTTTGACTTTCTAGCTTTGCAGCTTGATCTAAATCAATTGTTTGTTCCTGATTTTTAGACTTTTTAGTCTTTTTAATATGGTTTTGCATTTCACTTAAAAATGAACCAGCAATAATCCCTGAAGGTATAGCTATAATAGCAATTGATACTAGTGAAATAAACATTACAATACCCTTACTAATTGGCGCATGTGGTACAAAATCACCATATCCGATTGTTGTTAGGGTAATTGTTGTGAAGTATAAAGCATCTCAAATATCTGTGACATATCCATTTGATAAAGTTTGAAAAGAAGCCACTAAAGAACTTGGTAAAGCAATTTTGCCATTTAATAAATGTTGATAGTAATCATTTACAGTATATTGCTTATTAGACAGTTCTGGAATTGAATTTTGATTATCAAGCAATCATTGTTTTTGAATGTTTTCTAAATAGTTTAATTCGTTATTTCAAATTAATAAGGCAAAAATAACAATTAAAATCATAATTAAGATAAAAACATAAGTTAAAACACTTTTTTGATCTTGAAAGACTGAAGTAATGATTTTAAATGGTGCAAATAATTGTAAGATAAATAAAAATCTAATAATTTTAAAAATATTCAGCGATTTAAAATGACTGAAAAACCTTGCAGCTCCAGATAGTTGATAAGAATTGTTTTCACTTGCTGGTAGTAGAAATTCAATCGCATTAAATGAAGCAAAAACACAAAGCATTATAATAATTGCCTTAAATGAAAACAAGTAATTTAAGGTCGATTTTCAGTGTGGTGTGGTTAAATTGTTTTTTGTTCGATAAGTTAAAAAATGCATAACATAATCAAATAAAAATACAAAAAAAGTTATTACTTGAACAGTTGATAAAAACCTTTGTCAATGTTCTTTTGCACTCGAGTTTGAATTTGAAATTGTTATTAAAGATAAAAATGAAAAAAAGCAAATAACACTAATGATTGAGGCATATAAGTAGGTTAAAAACCTAATTTTTTTACTTTCTTTTTCTAAAGATATTGGGATAGAATTTTGAGATCAAGTAATGATACTCAAAATCTTTAAAAAAGCTTTTTTGTCAGTCTTTAGCAAATCAAATATTTTCATAAATTAATTATAAAGTAATTACTTTATAAGCAAAATAAAACAAAAATGCACATTTTACTGTGCATTAAAGTTTTAGGCTTTCGATAATTTTTGGCATCACTAATCTTGTCGCAGGTTCTTCATCATCAGGAGACATTTCTGTAATTAATTTTTCAATTTCAAATCCAATTCCTGGATAATCAATAAAGATTTTTCCATAGTATGAATTTAATTGGTCATTAACTGAAGTGTATCCGATGTCTGTTAATTTAAAATATTCTTTCCCTTTTAAAAGAAGTGCTGAATAAACATTGTGTGAAGAACAAATGATGTTAGTGAATTTGTTTTTAACAGCAAAACTAATAAATTCTTTTAATTCAACTGCTCTACGAATTGAATGAATTGCATATTTAAATGGTTCAACTCCAACTTCACGACATGCTTCTTTAAATCCTGAATATCTGATGTCACATTGAGTTTTATTCAATGTTAAATCTTCTAGGAAAATTAGTCTTTGATTGTCTTTAGGTAGAATTGATTTAAAATATTTTGTCAATTCATAAAATCCACGGTGTTCATCTACTGCTACTCATGAAACACCTGGAACTTTGTGTCCATAAACAATTATTTTAACGTCTTCAATTGAACGTAAGAAATTAAATAGCTTTTGGTCATATTCACTAATAAAAACTACGATAGCACTAGGTTTTCAAGTTATTAGATATCTAATTGTGTCAGTATAATCTTCTGTTGTTGTTCCTGTGTATACTGAAGCTACTCTACGTTTGTTTTTGAAACATTGAACGATAATTCCGTCTACAATGTGCTGATAAACTCTTGAACCAAAAGCAGGAGTTACAACAAAAACTGAACCTTCTTTAGATAATTCTCTTAGTTGTCTTCCTGATGGTGGTACATAATCATCTAATGTTTTAATTACTTCTTCTATTCTTTTAGAAGCCTTAGCTGAAACATAACCGTTATTATAGTAGCGACTAATTGTGGAAACAGAGACCCCTGCTACTTTTGAGATTTCCTTATACGAAATGGTTTTCTTCATATATTTTAATTATAGTACACTTTTTTTCGTTTTTCATTATTATGGGATTTTTTCATAAATGTGAAACAAAAAACTCGCCTTAGCGAGTTGTATCATAATGTGAACGGCGAGTTATATTCGCAAGCAGTGAAGTCTTATAGGCTTCTCATTCTTTAGTTTCCTAAAGCACTGAATAAATTATAGCACCAAGATTTTAAAAGTCAAGAAGTTTTTTAATAATTCTTTTATTTTTTGTTTAATTGTTGTTTTTGAAAGTTAAAAATTATTATTAAATATTTTTAATCATTGCATCAAATGCTTTATCAAATTCAGGTATTGTTGTTTCTTTATTAAAGAAAGGTAAACCAAAGATTTTTGTATTTTCTTTATACCCTTCATCAACAGATGCGTTGAATTCTATTTTGCCTAAAAAGTCTTCTTTCCATTTATCTTTTTCAATTAAATGTTCACCTTTAGGTTCAATATAAGTTTGTAGCAGTTTTGATCCTTTGTAATCCTTTTTAGTTATTAATAATAAATAGTCTGGTTCAAATCTTTCACCATCTTCAAATGAATAAATAGATAGTTCTGCTATTCTTTCATTTCTAACAACATAGTATTTTAAATCTTTATCTTTTAATTTTGGTTCTAAATAGTCTTTAAAGTGTTTGATAAAAGCTTTTTCTTCAACTGTTCCATAGTTGTCGTTGTAAACATATCAATCTTCTTCACTTAGATTTAAGTAGTATTCAATATTTTTACTTTGACTTTGTGAAACCCCTTGCCCATCATTTGCTCTAATTTCTTTTAGTCGTATCTTTTTATCTTTAATAACTTTCTTCAATTCAATTGGTGTAAATTCAGAAGTACCAATATATTTTTGTTTAATAGAACCTACATGATTGGCAATATCTGTAAAAGCTTTTTTAACAGCTTTAAATAAATCTCTTCCAGTAATCTTGTCAAAGTGAGTTATATGAATTGAACATTGACCTAAATAATTATCTGAAGTAAAAAATTCTACTTTTGATTTTAGGTTAGGATATTTTTGCTTTAAGAAACTAAATTTTAAAGCCTCAAAATATTCACTTGTTCCTAATAGAGTATTTAATCCTATTTCCATATGATCTGTTGGCAATGTTTTATCTTTGATATGAAATCTAAAAATTTGTGTTTTTTCTTTAAGTGATGAGTTTTTAGTTTCATTATCATCAAACAAGCCAATTGTTTGACCGCTGATATTATTTTCAACTTTATAATAATATGTTTTTGTTTTAAATGAACCTTCAATGCCTTGAATTTCATCCCTTGTTTTCGGAACTCTTTTATTTCTAAAAATTACACCATGATTATATAGCGGCGTTTCTTTAAAGTTATCTTTTAGTTTGTATTCTAATTCAACAGTGTCAGATGACTGAAGCCCTGTCTCTATTAGAGCTCTTTTTAGTTCAGAAATATAACTAGAGTCATTTTTACTGTGAAAGTACATTGTTTCTAAAATTCTGTATTGATTTGTGATATCGTAATCAAATTTTCTTTTGAAAATATTTTCTTCTTCACTATCATCTTCAATTATGAAAGGATAATATCTAGCTCCTCTACCAATTAACTGAGCTTCTTTTATTGTATATGGAGCAACTGTACTCTTTCCACCTTGTCTAGTATCATATAAACGAACGATGTCATATAAGTTTAGAACATCTCACCCTTCATTTAGCATATCAACCGAAAACACTAAACGAATTGGATTATCTAAATCTTCTAAAGAATTCACGAGAAGTTGTTTTTCTTTGTTGTTATCTGTTGATCCATTAATAATTATTGAATTATTAGTTGTAAATGAATCTTGAATTGAGTGTTTAAGCGTCTCTAATGTTTCATCTTTTGCTTTGAAATATTGAATAGCTGATTTTAAAGTAGGAATTTCACTGTTTTCTAGTTCTAATAGTTCATCTGTAGTTAATTCTTTAATTTTTTTAAAAAAATGTTCGTAAAAAGTTTCTGATTCGCTGATTTTTTGTGACTTAAGCATTACAACAGGTTTTTTATTTAATTTTAAGTCACTAAATAAAAACCTTCGATATTCACTCATAACAAGCGCCATTAAGGCTCTAGTTCATAAATCTGTGTCTGTTGCAAAGTTTTGGAAATCCTTTGTATATCCACATTCTCTGAATTTATATAAAGGATAATCAAAAATGATTTTGTCTCTGTATTTCTGCAATACATTTGCATTCTTTAGATCACAAGTTGCTGTAAATTCTAACAGGATGTTATCCTTATTTCTATCAAATGCAGCTTTAACTGAATTTTCTCAACTAGCTTCATCAGGATCGATTTTTCCTTTTTTAGTTGATGAATTTACGTGGTGACTTTCATCTGATATAAAGACTATTTGATTGTCTTCAAAATCATTTCAAGTTATTGTATTTTCTTTACTTTCTAATAGATTTAAGTGCAGCTTTTGAGTTGTTGTAAAAACAATTTCGATTGTGTTTTTTTCTAAATTATTACTAAAATTTTCAACTTTATCAATTTTGATTTTTTCACCTAAATATTCAATGTTTTCATTAAATAAGTATTTTTGTGACAATGAGTTTGTAAAGTTATCAATTGTTTTCTCTAAGACATTTGTCTGATTGACAAAGAATAAAAACTTTCTATAACCTTTGGTGTATAAATACAAAATCAAACCAGCCATTATGACAGTTTTACCACTACCTGTAGCCATATGGAACAGATTTTCTATTTTCTTGTTTTTTCTTAAATGTTCTGACTCGAAATAAGTAACAAAATGTCTAAAAGCTTGAATTTGATATTCTCTTAAAACTAATTTATTAGAAACTCCTTGTTTGATAATTTCTGGTAATTGTTCAGTTTTATCAACATTGTGTAAAACTTCTAAATCTTGATATAAAAAACGTTGTTCCATTTTATCTTCCTTTATAAAATGAATCAGTGAACTTTTTATCACTTTCACTTATTTGATAATTTTGATCATTGATATCAGAATAATTTACATAAAGTTTATTTTTGTCAATTAATTTAATAAGTACATTTTTCTTATCTTGAAGTGATAAATTATCAAATTCTAATTCTGTTGCTTCTAATTCATCTTGAATAACATAAGGGACTATTCTTTCATCAGAAAAAATATTTTCTTTAATTTGTTGAATATTTTCTTCTGTTGCTTGTTGAATTTGTTTAATTCTAGCATTTGCATCATCTAACAATTCACAGTAGACAAAACTGCCACCACCTTGTCAATTTACTGATTTAGAAATTCCACCTTGTTCTCCTTCAATAACTTTTTTAAGTCTTTCAACAGTTATATTTTGAATGTAGTCCATTTGCTCAATTCCAATGTATTTACGACCCATTTTATGAGCAACAGCTGCAGTTGTTCCTGAACCTAAGCAAAAATCTAGAACTACGTCATTTTCATTTGTGGATAACTCTAAAATTCTTTCAATTAATTGTTCTGGTTTTGGATTACTAAATATATTTTTGCCAAACAATTTCTTTAAATGCATTGTACCGTTTGTTGTAGTTCCTACGTCATCTCAAATGGTTTTTGCTACTCTTCCTCTTTCTTGAGCTTCATATAGGAATCTTTTTCTTTGTGGTCCAGCTTCTCCATTAACGCCAAAAACTATTCTATTGTCTTGTAGTAATTCTTGAAACTTGTTGTAGTCATTTTTTCAGCTGCACCCTTCATTTGGTAGATATTTCACACCTGTTTTTGGATTAATAATTTCATATTGTTGATTAGGTCCTCAACCGCCAACTTGAAAAGGATCTGCTTTTCAAGGACCTCTTGGATCATTATCAGGATTAGAAAAACCTTCACCGTCTTCTTTCAAGCGAAACTCTGTTCTATTTTTAATGTAATAATCTTTGTTTTGAAAATACACTAAGGTATGAGTATGAGAAACTGAAACAAGTGCTGTGTTAGTAACTGATTTAGTAGAATTTCAAATAATATCATTTAAAAAATTTTCAACACCAAATATGTCATCCATTAATACTTTGCAGTAATGCGCTTCACTGTCACTTAAACTTACAAAAATAACACCATCGTCTTTTAAAAGTTTTTTGGCTAATTCAAGTCTATTTTTCATGAAAGTTAATCATGTTGAATGATTAAATCTATCATTGTAATTAAAACTATCTTTACCGGTGTTATATGGTGGATCTATATAAATACATTTGATTTTATTTTCATATTTTGTTAGCAATGTTGCTAGAGCTATTAAATTATTACCTTTGATTATTAAGTTGTCATTTTCATTAAAAATGATATCTTCTTCAACACCATCAGTTTTATATCTTTTTGCATTTGATAAAACTTTTGGTGCTAGCATATTGCTAATTTGATCATTAGCAATGATCTCATGATAGAAAATTTCATCTCTTTTTTGATCATCCTTGTCTTGTCCGCCTTGCAGTATACAATCCTTGAATGGAAAATCAAGAACTACATCATTCAACTTATTGATAAAATTGCCGTTTTTTGCTAAACCGATTTTATTTGTATATGCTGTATAAGAGTCTGGTAAAAATTCTTTTGATTCAATGAATCAAGCGAATTTTTGTTTATCAAAAACTAATGTTTTATTGACGTTTTTAAAAAATGTTTGTTTAACTGATTCATCACTTAAAAGCAATGAAATCAATTCTTCATCCATTTTCATTACGTCACTATAAACAGAGGCTTTTAATAATTTTTCCCCCCCCTCATTTTCTGAGATGTATTTATTTGATGTTTTTAGTAAATTTGAAACTGTTTCAAAAATATTTTGCTTCATTTTTATCCTTTTGTTTTAATTAGTTTTTAATTTTGCTGTATACAAGCTTATTGTATTTTTATTATATTAAATTAATTGGTAAAGCTCATTCAAGTATTTATAAACTTAACAATTTCGGAGTTATATTAATGTTTTGTACTTTAGAAAAATTAAAACCAATGCATAAAAATGCATTGGTTAATAAATTTGATAATTTAATTGTTGTTTTTAAAAGTTAAAAGTTTATCTCTGTAATATTCATATTGTTGTTTTCTGAGTTTGATTTCTAATGGTAAAGTTTCTAGTGTTTGATTAATCATGAAATACATTTTATCAAGAATATTGGCAAGATAATTTTGAACTTCAATTGATGGCATAAAAATTTCTATGTTCTTTAATTCATTCTTTGATAAATTAAATCTTGTTGTTCCTGAAACACATTTAAGAATTTTATTTCTAACTTCATTACTTCTAAAATAATGAGAAATAAAGCTCAGGTTTATCTTATTTAAATCTTTAAATCTAAAACCGAAACAAAAACTGTTTAAATAAACAGGATCTTTTGTTTGTCTTTTATAAACAGAAGTCATTCCTGTTTCATCAAATGTTTCTGAAGAAACTGTAAAAAACAAATCGCCGTAATCTACTCTATTTTGATTTTCTCCATTTTGAACATTTACTTTCTTGAAATCAATGTCTGTAATAAATAAATTATTAAAAACATCTAAATAACTTACATAGTTAGAATTGAATTTATCACTAAAATCATTTTTATTTTTATTTTTTAAACCTGAGTAAAAATCTCCTAATTGATGTAATTTTGGTAAAGCAAACTTAATATATGCTTTTTCCAGAAATTCAAGATACAGGCTATCTAGCTCTCTCTCTCTCTCTCTCTTGGTTTTCTGAAACTTTATTCACAACCTTGAAGTTTAACAGTTTGTCCCTGTAGTATTCATATTGTTGTTGTCTTAATTTGATTTCTTCCAGTAGTGGTCCTGAAGAATCTTCAACCATTTTAGATAATTTGTCTAATATTTGGACTATTTGTTTTTGAATTTGAATAGATGGAATTGTTAAAGTTAATTTTTCTATCTCTGATTTGTTTATAGTTTGTCTTGTTGAACCATAAACTTTGGTATATATTTGTTGTCTTCTAAATCCTTCTGAATCAAATAAGTAACTTAAATAGCTAGATGTAATTAAATTTGGTGTTTTTAATCTCAATCTTGTTAGATGGTATGAAAATACAGTGTTTTCCAAATCATTTAAAATAACTGAAGTACGACAGATATCTTCAGATGTTTCTGATGATGTAGTTAGCAGAATATCGCCTTTTAATAAATTGGCTTTTTTAATTTGTTGTTCTTTTCCGCTTGTTATTGAAAAAATAAAATCTTTATCAATGTATTTGTTTTTATAAACATCCATGTAATTTGCTAAATAAACTTCTTGTTCATCTTCAAAAATTTTTTTATCGAGACCAGATGAATTAATGTCAATGACATCTGCCAGCTTGACTTCTTTTATTAAGTTTTTTGTTTGAGAAGTCAATTTAACTAATGAATCATATGATAATAATTTATTTCTATATTCCTCATACTGAATATTAGCTTCCTCAAGAGCTTCCTCAAGAGCTTCCTCAAGAGCTTCCTCAAGCTCAGTCATTTTGTCCAAGGTTTGACTAATTTTTATTTGTTTATCGATCGGGGGCAGTGTTATCTCTATTTCAGCAAAAACATTGCTCATTAATTTGGCATTACCAATACTTCGGTTCACATATTGTTTTGCAATAAATTTCAGGTAATGATATGCGAATTTTGTATTAACATTTTGTTGATCTTTGTTTACTAAAACACCACACACATTTGTTGCTGAAAATTTTTCATTCCTATAAAACACACTTCCAGCATGAGCACCGTCTGTTGTTCATGTGATATATTCACCATCATAGTCGTATGAATTAATGCTTCCTATACAACCGTTGTTGATAGTTTTTGAAGAATAGACCGGAAAAGTTCCAGGATTTTCTTCAATATATTTTTGAGAAATAACTCTTCCTCTTTTTATTTCAAAAATTTCAGATACTTTTTTGTTATAAAGTTTTCTATATTAAAAAATTTCTCAAAAGTAAAAATTTTATTTTCCATAATTTACCAAATTCTCTGTCTTGTTATAAAGTTAATAAATAACCTAAATAATATTGTATTTCTACATTTCATAAAACTATTTAAATTCTATCAAAGTTGATTGATATATCAAGTTTATTGACAATTAAAAAGACGCTTTATGATAAAAAGCGTCTTTTATAATTTAAAACTTATTTCTTGTTATGTAAATAGGCTACTTGAGCAATCATAGCTCCATTATCAGTAGCATATTTTAAATTTGGTATTAAGACATTAGAATGTAGTTTTAAAAATTCATTTCTAAGCAAGGTGTTTGCACTAACTCCGCCACCTAATACCAAAGTTTTAACATCACTTAATTGACTTAAAGCTAGTTTTGTTTTTTCAATTAAATATTCAACTGCTGTTTTTTGAAAAGAAACAGCCAGTTGAACTGGATCAATTTGTTGATTTAGCATTTTAGCTTGGTTTACTTTGTTTAAAACTTGTGTTTTTAAACCACTAAATGAAAAATCTAATGGTTTTTCTGTTTTTGGTTTTGATAAGCTTATAAAATCACCTGAATAATTTTGATACAGTCTGTCAATTAACGGTCCGCCCGGAAAACCTAGACCTAATCGAGCTGATATTTTATCAAACGCTTCACCTACAGCATCATCTAACGTTTGTCCGATTATTTCAATATCAGTTAAAGATTCGGCATACATTAATTGAGTGTGTCCACCAGAAACTAATAAACATAATGCTGGAAAAGTGATGTCGTTTTCAATAGTAGCTGATAAAAAGTGCCCGATTAAATGATTTACTGGATATAAAGGTTTGTTGATAATAGAAGCAAAGGCACTAGCAAATAAGAAACCAATTTGTAATGTACCGATTAAGCCCGGTTCTTTTGTATAAGCAATTAAATCAAAAGATTCAGCTTCATGTTTACTTAAAAGCTCTTGTTGAATTAGTGCAATATTGTGCACGTGTTGTCTTGATGCTAATTCTGGAATTGTCCCACCATATTGTTTGAATAAATCAATTTGAGAAATTGATCACATATCAATAATTTTACCGTCTTGTAAAACTGCAATTGATGTATCGTCATGTGAAGTTTCAATACCTAAAATCTTCATTATTGCTTTGCTCCAATTTGTGGTTTTTTAATATAGTGTGGTTTAATCTCCATTAAGTTTGTTTCCATAAAACTATTGCTGTAGGCTCAAAAGTTTTTAATAAACAATAAGTAATTAACATTAGTTAACGGTTGGTTAATGAAATCAATAACTGTAACTTTTTGTTCTATGTCTTGGTTTTCTGGTGCTTTTAGATCAAATTGATAAACTTTTTTACCTTGAGCGTCAATGTAAGCATAATTTAAATATTTATTTTGGATCTTTAAAATATCTCAAGTGCTAATTGTATATATTTTAGCCTTAGAAATAAGGGCTAAAGTTCTAAAATAAACTAAAGACGATCTAACTCCTGTAAAAAAGCCAGGACCAATATTAGTGTAATAGTTATTAATATCTTTAAAACTTAAATTATTTTGAGTCAAAAGTTGTTGAGTTAATTGTGGAATTAAGTCAACTTTTTTCTTATAACCTTTTAGGTGGGTATAATCAATTACTTCAAAGGAATTGTTGAATAAAATTAAAACAAAATCTAAACTTGTTGTGTCTAAAAATAAATTCATAATTCCTTTCTATACAATTTCAAAACAGTGTTGATTTTCTAAATTGATTCAAGCTTTTATTTCTAAAAAATCACCAAAATCAAAACTAGTTTTAGAAGCTCATTCAATTGCTACTATGTTGTTTTCAAAATAATCTTCAAATTCTTCTATATCACCACCATAGTTATATAGATCAATATGAACTAAGCCTTCATATGTCTTAACATAGTTAAAACTAGGGGAAGTTATTGGTTCGTGAATACCTAATGCTAGAGCTAAACGTTTTACAAAAGTGGTTTTACCAGCTCCTAAGTCTCCATTTAATAATAAAATCTGTTTTTGTTTAAAAAAGTCAAGATTTTGAGTTATAAAAGCATCTAAATCAGCAATTGAATTACAAATAACTTGTTTTAACATTTTTCTAAAATCGACAATTCTTGATCACTTCAGTCTTCAGGAATTGAAATTACGACTAAAGCTTCTGGACCTGTATGAATGCTAATTGCATTAGGTAAAGTGTATTTGTAAACTTCTAACTGTGGATAATTAGTTTTAATAAAGTTTAAGATAGTTGGATAATCTGAACAATCATTATTTAAGATCAGAAGTTTGTTTGATTTTAAATCAGCTAATTTTTCAACAATATTATTTTGAATAGTTTTAACAAAAACTCTTCCTTTACCTTCTTTTTCTAATACACCTTTATAAAATCTAATAATTGGAACGATTCTAAATAATTTAGCTAAAGTAGCTGCTGCTGGTGATAAACGACCACCCTTAACTAAATAATCATTGTACTTTGGAAATAGTGAAACTTTTAGATTTTCAGGTCAGGTTGCAATTTGTTGTAAAGCTTGATCTGTTTCAATTCCAGATTCAATTAATTTTTGGAATTTTGAGACTTTAACAGTTAATAAAACTGCTATATATTCTGATTCGAAAACTTTTAATTTAGGATATGAAGCTTCTAGTGGTTTTAAATTAGCATATTGGCTTGATAAGTGTTTTGAAATTGGAAAAATAATAATCTCATCATATTGTGAACTTAATTCTTCAACTAATTTTTCAGCATAACCAATTGGTGTACAAGCTGTTTTATAAGACTTGGTTTTTAGTGAAAATAATTTGAATAAATCATCTTGAGTTAAATCAACTCCGTCTTGATAATTAACACCATCCAATTCAACTTTTAGAGGTAAAAAATATCACCCGAAAGCTGAAGCTTGTTGTTTAGTTAAGCCTGTTGAGGAATCTACTATTATCGCGGTCTTTTTCATGCATTAATTATAGTATAATTAAAAAATGATATTACTTAATAATTTAGATAAATCATTTTCAAACACATCTGTAATCTTAGTTGATGCATCGCTAAAGTATGATTCAACTGTTTACAGTGATAAATTTGTGTTTTTTGTAGATGCTGAAAAACAAGTTATTTCAGCCAATTTATTAGATAATAGTTATTTAAACATACGTAGCAACACCAAATATGCTCCATTAAATCAAAATCAAGTGCAATTGTTTGTAAAAGAAGCTAGTGACAAAGGATTAAAAGTACTAAATAAGCCTAAATTTAAATATGTTAAAGTATTAGATAAACAAAATCATCCTAAGAGTGAAAAGTTGTTTGTTTTAACACTTTTAGAAAATGTGGTTTCTAATCAAACACGTCAGTTAGTGACTAACAGACAAGATGTTAAAGTAGGCGATGTTTTAGTTATGGCAATGCCTGGAACTACTTTGCTTTCTGGTTTAGAAATTTTAGAAGGTGAAATAATGGGAGTATTTAGCCCTGGAATGTTGGTGTCTTTAGGTTCATTTGAACTAGAACCAGTTAGTTCAGATTTAATTTTTGCAACAGATGACAAAATAGGGACTGATTACGAGTTTTTTGTTGAAGCAAGTAGGTAAAAATGGAAAGTATTAAAAAATATTTGAAGAACGTGGAATATTAAAAGCAATTAGTAATGAACAAAAACTAAACAACATCGGACCAAACGATGCTATTTACTGTGGTTTTGATCCAACTGCTAAAAGTTTACACTTAGGTAATTACATACAAATCATTAATTTATTGCGTTTAAAATATGCAGGTTATAAAGTTTATGCCTTAGTTGGTGGAGCAACCGGAATGATCGGAGATCCGTCATTTAAAGATGCCGAAAGACAATTGCTTGATTCAAAAACATTGGAATTAAATAAGTCAAAGATTAAAGCACAATTAGAAAAATTTGGTATTGAAGTTATTGATAATTATGACTTTTATAAAAACATGAATTTCTTAGAATTTCTAAGAGATGCAGGAAAATTAGTTAATGTTGCTTATATGCTGACTAAAGATTCAGTTACTGCTAGAATTCAAAACGGCTTAAGTTTTACTGAGTTTTCATATCAACTAATCCAGGGATGAGACTTTTTAACACTATATAAAGAAAAAAATGTTAAAGTCCAATTTGGTGGTTCAGACCAGTGGGGTAATATTACTACTGGTTTAGACATGATTAATACTGTGTTTGGAAATGATCATAAAGCAGTTGCTATTACAGCTAATTTATTAACTGATATAAATGGTAATAAGTTTGGTAAATCTACAGGTGGTGGAAGTTTATGACTAGACCCTGAAATGACTAAACCATATCAGTTATATCAATTCTTATTAAATCAACCCGATTCAGAAGTTGAAAAATTATTAAAATGATTAAGTCATTTATCTGTTGAAAATATCGAACAAATAATTCAACAACACCAAGCAGTTCCACAAATCAGATTAGGTCAAAGAGCATTAGCTTTTGCTGTTGTAAATGATATACACGGTAAAGACGCTGCTCGAAAAGCTGGTTTAATTTCAGCATTATTATTTAACAAGGATATTGATTTACAAGCTATTCCAACAGCTGATATTTCTGACATTTTTGATGATGTTCCTAATATTGAATTAAAAGCAAACTCGCCATTAATTGATCAACTAATTGAATTAAAAGTAATTCAATCAAAAAGAGAAGCAAGAGAATTTATTCAAGCTAATGCTATTAAATTTAATTTAGAAAATGTTGACAATATTGACTTTGTAGTAAACTCACAGGTTTGACAAAACCAATATGCATTAATTCATGTTGGTAAAAAGAAAATCTATCTAGCAAAAATCAGCAAATAAAAAGTGAAATTCAATTTCACTTTTTTCTATATCTTTTTTAAATGCTTAAAAAGTCTTTACGGTATGTTTTATTTAAAAATCTAAAATAAAAAGATTTGTCAGTGTTAAATTGTTGTTTTAGGGCTTTGTTAGCTTTAATTAGTTGAATTGAATTAATTGCTATAACATAACCAAGCACAGCAGTTGCTACTCCGGAAATTATCAACCCTATCGTCACACTTTGGAACGGATGAATTAATCAAGCAAATCAAATTGAAATAACAACTAAAAACACTCAGCTGTAAAATGCAATAATAACTACTAAATAACTGTTTAAAAATGATTTTAAGTAGTAAGGTTTAGCTTGTTCTGTTTGTTGCAAGGTAATTAGTTTATAAATTTGCATTTGATATCAGACAGGCAATAAAACACCAATTATCATTATGTGTTTATATAGTTGTTGAAATTTTAAATAAAACAAAGCCAATATTCCAATCTCTAATGCCTTTAAAACAAGCATTACACCGAAAGAAGCTCAAGCTAATTTAATTAACAATTGAATTGTTTCTTGTTCGCTTGTAGTATGTGTTTGAATACTTTGCATAAATGAAGCTATGACAAATAAAGTAATAAACGCTATTGACAATAATGCACTGATTCAAGATAGGTGAACATTGGCTTTAAAGGTTGATATTAGTAATGTTTTTTTGTTATGTAAATGTTTTTGCATAAGAATAATTTAATTATAATAGATAAATGAAAAAGATCACTAAACACTTTTTAATACTTTTAAGTGTAACAACCGCATCTGTCGCAGCGGTTTCTTATGCTTTTTTTAATAAAAATGGTTTATATAAAACAAAGTTCTTAGACAAACAAAAATTAATTGAAAACAGCATGAATTTGAATTTGGATGCAAGTTATAATCAACTAAATGCTTATGACAATTTGCTAGATTTTCAAAACAGTGCTGACATCAATATTTATTATTCAAGATACGGTATTCAAAACTTCTATAACATGATTAGAATGGCAATGTTGGCTCAGACTGAAACACATTTTATTTATTCATCTGACATAGTGTTTCAATCTAAGTTAAACAAAGAAGAATTACAAAATTTTTTGATTAATAAAAAAGCTTTTGATCCTAATAAATCTCAAGAAGAGAACATCAGAAACTATTCAAGATCTAAGGTAATTGATGTTGAAAAAAATCTTGATGGTTATGACTATAAATATGAATTTGAAAGAATAATTAAACAAAATCCTGACAAGAAAATTAATGTTTGATTTAATTCAGAAATTATTAAAGAAGATATTTCTGTAATTACTGAGTTATTGCAATATCCTAATGTTGTTTTAAATGGATTAGAAGACTCTAATGTTATAGCATTTCACTTGTATAACTACTGACTACCACAAGCTAAAAGTGTGTTGTATGATGAACAAACCAAAAAATGAAGCAACAGTTCATCAAGCATATACAACAGAGTTAGTCAATACATTTTACCAACTGATTTAGCTACGGATTATAACATCCATAGATATAATCTTTTCTTTTCTGATAATTACCATGTTGATTTATTAAATAAAGAAGGATTGTTGCATATTTATCCTTTCTTTAAGTCTGATCCAACTTTAACTATCAAAGACAAACTGTTTGCCACAAGGGATAAAAACAATAAGCGTTTATCAACACATTGATCTAAAATAACAGGATTAGATTGAAAACAAGATCGAGATAAAGTAGCTTCTAATAAAGCATTAAACAATAAGCCGGGCTTAATTGTTTTGGGTACTGCTGAAAATAATGATTTTGACTTTTATGCTACTGTTGTTAAGTTATATTCAGATCAATACAACATTTACTACAAAGGACATCCAGGACATAATTCAACAAGCGATGATATTGTTAAAAAAATATCATCACATCAAGAGTTTAGTTTTTACAACTATTTAACTAACAAAACTGAAAAATATGTCTTACCTGAAAACAATATTGCTGACATTTTAGAAAGTCAAATTCCTTCAGAAGAATTAACAAGCGATCATGCTGTTGAAGAAAATGGATTATATTTTGAAAAATGAGCATTGGCTGATCCTTCAACTTCAGCTGCTAAAGGAATTTTTAACAAGATTAATACACCACAAGATTTTGCAGTATTATTCTTAAAAAATGAATCTAAAATAGCTACAGATAGGATTAATGAAACTGTTTGAAATGACTATATTCAAGAGACCTTAGTTAATTTTGTAATTAACAATGTTCAAATCACTAAACCTCAAGATACAAGCAATTTAGAGCAATGAAATGCTAATTTAGCAATTATCGACCCAAAAGGAATTTTATCTTCAGTTAAGATTGTTGAAATATCTAACTCAGAAAACCAATTTACATTTAAACTACAAGTTGTTTTAAATCAAGTAAATAATCAACAATATGCTGAAACTATTACTATACATAAAACTTTTGAATAAACATAAAGCAGAATCATATGATTCTGCTTTTACTATTAAATTTCTTGTGGTTGTACTTTGTATTGTTTGAAATTTAAATATGAAATAGTAATATAGAAAGTTAAGTAAATCACTGATGTAATAACAAATAGAATATTGATATAACTTGCTGTAATCGAAAACGCTCATCAACTAAAAGCAAAATTAGCTATTAGCAATGCTAGGGCTAATAAACTAGCAAAAACATATCAAATTCAGAAATATCATCTTTTTACTTGCACTTTTAAATTAACATTATTTGAATATACAAATGATAAAAATATTTGTTTACATTTGTTTTTAGCCAATGCTAAATACATTCAAATAGTAATTATAATAATTAACAAAATAACAGTATAAGCTACTAAACCGATAGTAATAATCATATCATTTAAATAAACATACATATTAAATCTAATAGGATAATATGCTACTTTTAGGTTAGTAAATGAAGTTAGAAAACATAACGTTATTGTAGCTAATAAACTTATTGAAATAATAATACTAAAAGTTTGTGGTAAATGCTTTTTAAATTTGGCTACTTGTTGTTTTGCAGTATCAGTTGAAGTGGTTTTTATGTGTTTATAAAGATTAACATATAAGGCTATTTGCATTAATATGTTTAAAAGTGACATTAATCAAATATTAGCATATGCCCCAGTTGAATATTGAGTTGATAATAAAAGAACCGACATTAAGTAAATCGCAAAACTAAAAACGTTTAAAGTACTTAATAAGCTAAATGATTTTCAAGCATCATTAATACTGATTTTTGTAATTTGGTTTTCTTGTTTTTTAAATAAATCATTGATTTTATTTTTATAAACAACTGTATATTCAACAGTTATTCAAACAGCCAAAATTGTTAAAATGACTAAAAATGGCGATAAATAAAGATTGAGCGTTGTTTTATATGGTAGTTTTATCATTTCTTGCGTATTGTATTTTACAGTTGTAACTTTTCATATATCTGATTTATAAGCCAAATCTGATAAATTTCAAATTAGAATCAAAATTATTCCTATCAACACCAAACCAATAATGGATGACATTGACATTAAAAAGTTCTTTTTTGTTTTCATATCTTAATTCTAAAACTTAAATAATATGTTTTAATATTTTGCCATTCATTCTTCGGCTTTTTCACAAAATTGCAATATATTACTGCTGAATAATGAAAATAACCAGAAACATTGTTTCTGGTTGTGATTAATCTCTAAAGCTTTGTGTTTGTTTTTTATGATTAAATTCTTGAACATTTTTTTCTAATTCATTGATAAAATGCTCGTCACTAAATGGTTTAACTGGTTGTGCATTAATTCATAAAATTGTTAAATAATGAACTAGGATTTTTTGTTGAATTAAGTATTCTTCTCAATATGAATCATATTGATCTAAAAACACTTGTTCTTGGTGTTTGGTTAAATATGAATGACAAATAAAATAAGCTAAATCAAAATGTTTATCACCCATTGAAGCATATTCTCAATCAATAAAATAAACTTTATCTTTCATATCAACTAAAATGTTAGCTAATCTTAAGTCATTATGTAATGGACGGTTATTCTCGCTGTGTTTTAAAATTAAGTTAATTTTTTTGTAATATTTGTCTAAAATAGGTACTTGAACGTTTTTTTCTTTTAAAATTTTACGGTACTCTTTAACTCTAGCAGCAACGTTTGATTTGGGAAATTTAAGTTCTGAATCATGAAGTATTTTAATATTGTCAGCAACTTGTTTTAAAACTTCATCTGTAAAAACTGTTTCTTTGTGTTCAATTCATTTTCATTTACTTTCAAACTCATTGTCTTCAAGCAATTCTGGTACGAAATCAAATTGCGCTAACATTGTGTTATCTAATTTATGATTAAATGGGTTTTTAATTTTTTCTTGAACAACTTGATCATTTAGTTTATAAGAAATATTAGTATGTCCTGATGTTAATTTTTGTTTTACTTCCATATTTAACCTCTTTAAAGTTTTTGTTTTTAAAATTATATATATTAAAAACCTCTTTAAAAAGAGGTTTTTTCATATTAGTATCCTTCAGGGAATAGTGCGGTTCTTTTATTTCCGTTGCCATCGAATCCGTTTGGATAAATTTCTTGAAGGTTTTGACGATATGAACGTGTTTGTTCAGCAAATCCTGTTCCGTCAATTAAATTGAATCCATAAATTACTTTATTATCATTTGTTTTAATATTAGCTTTTTGTAATAATGGAGCAAATGTTCCGACTCCTAGTAAATTGTCTTTGTCGATGTTAGATTGAACTCCATTGTAAATTCCTACAATTTCACCGTATTCATTGTAAACTACTGAACCACTAGCTCCATAGTATAGTGAAGAGAATTTAACATTGTAGTTAAATCCATAATAATCACCATATGGTCTATTATAAAGTTTGTCATAAATTCAGTGGTTATTAGAGTCCATTCTACCTGTTACGTCATTTGTCGCATAACTAAATAGTTTATCATTAGGTACTGTTGTTCCTCTAGTGTTATATTTTGGCTCAACAATGTTTTGTGTTCTTTCACTTGGGTTGTTTGTTTTTCAAGTGGTTGTATCAGGCTTAGGATATCCGGCGATATAAAGATTTTTAGCATTATATAAACCAAATTCATAAGCAGGATTAGTTTTATCAAGACCTTGCCCTCTTGTGTAATAGTCAAGTGTCATAATATTGTTATTTGTTGTTTTTGTGTAATTTGGTTTTAATTTAGAATCTTGCATTCTTTGAACATAAGAATCTACTGCTGAAACCGCATCCCTTATTCACTGTGCAAACGTTTGATCTGCTTGTGTTAAATCGACATCAAATTCAAACACACCAAAATCTATGTAGAATGGTATTTTACCTGTTTGGTTTAAGAAATCTCTTTTTTCTTGCAATGCTTCTTCACTAGATGAATTTTTAGTTCTTTCTATTTCACCATTTTGATAATTTTTATATTCTTGTCATTTTTGATCCAAACTGCCTTTAAATTGATTAAAGGCTTTATCAGAAACAAAATCAACTCCAGCAAAAACGATTTTTGGTGCTGTAAATGCCTGTGTTACTGTTGTATTTCCGCTTAAATTGTTTTGTGAATATTGTTGATACACAGCGTTATTTGCGTATACAGATATTGGTGTTCTGTAATTTGAATTATTTGCTAATGGTGCAAAACTTGGTTTTGTTGATGTCTTACCAAATGCAAACACCGTTCCTTTTCGTCCTGTAGGATCTGTATAGTTTCATTTATCACTTAGTGCCTTGTTTTCAAGCGTATTTGAATACTGAGCAATAACGTGCATGTTTGTTGCCATAAAAATTTTGTAGTGATTTTCATCTTTTTTATAGTAGTCTAAAACTCATCCTGTTCCTTGATCAACTAAATAGCTTGGTGTCGTGTTTTCTTTCCCACCATTCAAATCAGTTCCTGGCATAATCATAAATGTTCTTTTTCAAATTTCATCATAAATTTGATCAGCTGTTAGTTTAGCAGATTCATATTTTGATACGTAATCAGGCGATGTGTTTCTTGCTAGGACAAAATTATTTGCTGAGTTAGGGTCAAATGGATTAAATGGTGGTAACGGAACTGGATCAGGTTCTTGTAAATCTCCTGCAGTGTCATTATTTCCAGGTTCAGCCGGTTGATCATCTTGCTCTCCTGGTGTTGGATTAGGTTTAGGTGTAGGTCTTTCGGGTTGATCATCTACCTCAACTTTTCCACCTGCTCAGTCAGGGCTTTTTGGAACTCCGGGTACTTTTGATTCTTTTTTGATTACTTCAACTTGGTTTTTAAATTGCGCTAAAATCAGTTTTAACTCATTAGTCACGTGAGTTATATCATTCAATGACACAGTATTTTTTGAATCGTATGATTTAGCTTTTTCAATTATTACTTCAAGTCTTTTTTGAGCTGAAATATAATTTGCATTCTCTGATAAAGTTGCAGAAGCATTTTTTTCAAGTTCAGCTTTTGTTATTTCTGTTTTCAATTCTGCTTTTGCTTTAATTAAAGAATCTGACATTTGATTGTCTGATTTTTTAACTCCAAACTCACAGCTTGTCATTGCTAAAATAGGCAATCCCATTGCTGGAGTTAACAACATTATTGATTTGATTCGTCTTAAGTTATTTTTCATATTTTAATTATATTATTTTCAGTGCAACTTGCACCAACTTTTATATAAAATTTATTTTATATAAAAAGATTGTTATATAATTTAATTATTAAGGATGTATATATGAGAAAAAACATTAAATTATGACTACCACTTTTATCTACATCAGTGTTGCCTGTTGCTCTATCAGCAGCTTGTGTCCAGACTGAAACACAAGAAACAAACACTGTTTCAAAAGACTTAAAAGTATTGACTACTACTGAAGTTAAAGTTCGTGATTTAGAACAAAAAATTGAAAAAGCCAAAAGTGAGATTCAGAAAATTTTAAATTCAGATGCAGAAGTAAAGGCAAAAGTTGAAGAATTGACTAATCAACTTGATAATGAAAAGCAAACCGAAATCGAAGCAACTAAGACTAAAGTTGCTGAATTTCAAGAAACCATTAAGCAACTTACATCTGATAAAGAAAATCTTTTTAACGAATTAAGAACAGCTCAAGTAAGTGACTCTAGTGAGTTAGATGATTTACTTGCTGACAAAACAAGAATTGAATCTGAATTATTCAGTTACAGCGATACAGTTTTGACTAGAACTGGTAAATTAAAAGCTATTGAAAGTAAGATAACTGAAATTGAAAGACAAAAAACTGAATTAAACAGTCTTGTTAATAAAATTGTTGAAGATATTTCTGAAGCAAACTCTAAAAAGTCTCAATACGGTGAAGATTTAGTTAGAATAACAAATCATCAAGAAAATGTGAATTTGACAAGAAAGCAATTAGAAGATGTTATAGCAAATTTAAAAACTCAAAAAGCCTTTTTTGATCAAAAACAGAATGCAATTACAGAATTAGAAAACACCTTCAATGATAAAAGACAAGCATTAGAAGCCGAAAAAACTGAAGCTAATGCTCTTTTACAAAAAGCAAAAAACTTAAAAACTGATTTATTTTTAATCGACCATTACATGAAACAAATCATTAGAGCTCAAAGCGAAGTCTCTAATAATGTTAATGAAGGTTTAAAAACTTTAAGTGCTTTTGCCACTGTTGAAGTTGAATTAGGAATTAAAATCAAATCTTCTTTAGTTCCTATTTATTCATTAACTCTGCCACAATCAATTGCAAAAATTAATGAATTGAAAACGCAAGTAAATGATTATATCGATTCAGTTGTGGTTGATGAGAAATATTCATCTAATGAAGACTTTGTTACAAAAGTGAAAGAATTTAAACAAACTTTCCAAACACAAATGGATGAATTAATTAAAAAAATTAATGATGCTAAAGAATATTTTGAAAGTTTAAAAGAAAAACATAACACAGATCAATTTACAAATGACAATGTTACAATCATTAACTTAGAATCATTAGTTCCTAAATGAATGAATGACTGCTTAACTCAAATTGGTGAAAATACAAAAATAGTTGATGAAGCAACTAACAAAGTTTTAGAGTTTGACAAATTCAAACAATTTGAAGTAACTTTAAAATCAGATTATCAAAATATTCTAAGTTCTATTTCAACACAAGCAGAAGCTGTAAATCTGGATTTTAACAGACCTGAAGTAATTGATAATTCATTAACTCACTATGTTAAATCACAAAACGAAACCAGATTGAATAACCAAATTAATGCTTTAAATGCTTTTGTTTCTGCTGGTAATTCGTTAAAAACTAAGTTATTGGCTCAAATTGAAAAACTAAATCAAGCTAAAACTGAAGCTGAACAAGAAAAAACAAAAGCTTTAAAAAACATTGCTACTCCAAAAGAAGAAGAAGTTACTAGAATTAATGCTCTAGAAAGTTTAAAAGCCAAAATAACAAAAGCTAGAGAAAAATTAGCTGAAAGTTCAGAATATGACAAAGTTCAATCTAAAATTGCTGAGATTGATAAAAAACTAAAGAGAGCAAACTACGATTTAAAAGTTTCACAACAAGAAGTGATTACTGTTGAAAATAAATATTTAAATATTGAAAGAAACAGAAAAAATACTTACAATACTTTAGCAGTTAATAAAATTAAAATTGCTGAGTTAGGTAAAGAAATTCAAAAGATGCAAAAAGAATTGGAAAACTTTAAAGATCCAGAAGAAAAGCCATATGAAATTGACAAGCATCTTAAATATTCAAAAATTACAGAAGAATAATAAAAATAACCAATTGCTTAAGTTGGTTATTTTTCTATGATTTTTATGACTCTTTAAATCTGTATTCTTCAGGAATTGTTGCTGTTCCTTGTGGGAATAGTTTTGTTTTGTAATTATCACCGTAAATTTTTTGCAGCGCTTGACGATATGAAGTTCTTTGGTTTTTACCACCACCATAAATTAAATCATATTGTTCAAGGTTGTAATCACCGTATAACCCATTATAGTTATAACCAACACTTCTTAGAGCTTGTGTAATTGAAATGTTTGACAATAATGAACCATCAGCCGCAGCATAGTTAATTCCGATAATATTGTTATCCACATCTCTTACTGATGAACCAGAAGCACCTTTACCAGGTTCTCATGATTGTAAAACATATCCTAAACCATAGTTAATAAAGTGTTTTCCTTGATATGGTGAGCCAGTTTCTAGTAAGTGACTTACTGAGAATCCTTTTGTATTATTTTCATCAATTAAAGGACTGGCTAAAAGAATGTCGGTTAGCCCTGGTTTGTCTGGGAATGTTCTTAAGGCAACGTTTGGAGAAAGTCCATAACCTAAGAAACTTGCATCAATAACATCTTTTCTAGGTTTGAAAGGTTTGTTAACTCATAAAGTTGATGTGTAACCTAAACTAATTTTTCTACCTTCATCGTATGGTATTTGCTTAATTAAATCAATGTCATCTTTGGCATTTGGAAAACCTAAAGCGATAAAGTTATATTTTAATTTAGGTACTTCAATACCATTTGCTGTTAATTTTTGATTTTGGAATTCATCATATTTTTCTAACAAGTCAAAGTTAGCTGGTTTAGAATTTAATCCTACTGTTGGGTCCGCAAAACCTGAAGTAATATATGAAGCAAAAGTTGAAACATTTGGCAGTGTTGCTTTCATTAAACTACCTGTTGAAGTGTCGTAGTAGTTATATGAATAATCAGGATTTGTGCTTTCTGAAGCAAAATCAAATTCTAATACTGCAAAGTCAGCCATTTCTTCTCAAGTGAAATATGGAGAATCTGAATCTAGATAATCTCTAGGTGATGAATTTAAGAAGTTTGAACCAGCATAAACTAATTTAACTTGTTTTGGTGCAAATCTAAACACATCAGCAAATGGTAACCTATCTGTTGCATCATTAAACTGATTAGCGATTGGCGTATCTGGATTGTAGTGAATTAAATCAATTCTCTTAGTTACACCTGTTATCACTGATTTAGCTGCTCTAGCTGCTAATTCTTTTTTCTCTCAATCTGCTAATAATGGTTTAACTGTTTCATATGCTTCAATTAATTCTTGTGGCAATGAATCTCTGCTATCTTTGTATTTCTTTTCAAACTGGATATCATCCATGTTGTATTTACCTAATAAGGCACGATATTTTAAGTTAGCTTCTTTAGTAGGTTCAAAGACTGCATCAACAGCTTTTTGAGCTTCTATTGCTCTATCAGCATTAGTTTTCATTTGTGCATCTGATAAAACGTTTTGATATGGTGAATCATCAGGTGTTGATTTAATTAATAATTCAGCAACGTGTAAGTTTGTAGCTAAATAGAATTTTGTTGGATATGTTCCTGTGTCATCTAGTTTATAGTCTAAAATTCATGCTGTACCAAATGGAGCGAAAGTTGAAGGAATGCTTCTAGATTCTTTTAGATATTGATTTTCATTAACAATTCTAATTGAATATGATTGAAGTAATGTATTTTTATACAATTGGTTAGGAACTTCTCTCGGAAGTCCTCTGTCACCTAAAACATCTTCTCAGTGGTATGTTCTTAAAATTGTTTTAATCGGATCTAAAACTAGTTTATTGCTTGAGTTAGGTACTGAAAAGTTTTTAAGATATGAGCCAAAGAAAGAAGTCATATGTTGCTCTTTTGCTTTTTCATCAAATTTTCTAACATGATCTTCACCATAAGTTTTGTTAATTTCAGCAACTATCTCTTCTTTGTTTTCAGCAAATTGTCTATATAAACGATCTAAATAGTATTTTTCATCGATGTTAAACTTATCTCAGTTTGTACCTTTTTTATAAGCATCTGTATCAGCTTCTGCCGGTTTGAAGTTTTCTTTATGTGTATCTCTTGGTGGATCTTGAGGCGCATCTGTTACAACAGGCGCTCCTTCTCTATTACTTGGATTTGTTGGATCACCAGGATTGTCTGGATTAGATTTGCCAGGTTCTGTTTTATTAACTGTTCCAGGTTTTGCTGACGGCTTACCAATTGTTGCTTCCGAGTGTCCGAACTGACACGAAGCTGCTAAAGCCATTGGAGAAGATAAAAGCGATAGCAATAATAATTTATTTAGTTTCATGGGTTACCCCTTTATTTTTGCAGTTCATCAATTGAACCAATGTATAAGAAGTTTGCTGGTGAAACTTCTAAAAATTCACCACTAATAATTCTTTCTACTGATTCAACAGTGTCTTTTAGCGGAACAAATACTCCTTTACGTTGTGTAAAGTTCTCTGTTGTTCTGAAGTTTTGTGAAAAGAAGTTTTGAAGTTGTAGTGCTTTTTTAACTGTTGCTTTAGATTCGTCATCTAATTCATCAATCCCTAGAATTAAAATAACATCTTCAAGTTCTTTGTATCTTTGTAAGATTTTTTTAGCATTTAAAATAGCATTGTAGTGTTTTTCACCAATAACTTTAGGATCAACTGTTGATGAAGATGAAGCTAGCGGATCAAATGCTGGGTAAATACCTTTAGCTGTAACATCACGTGATAAAACTAATGAACCATTTAAGTGGTTAAACACAGCAACTGCTGATGGGTCAGATAAATCATCCATTGGTAAGAAAACTGTTTGGAATGAAGTAATTGAACCATTTTCGTTTGAGAATAATCTGTTTTCAACTGCTGAAATTTCAGTGTTTAAAGTGGCTTGATATCCTCCAAGTGAAGGTTTTTTATCTAATGAAGCTGAAATTTCGTTTCCAGCTTGTAAGAAACGGAAAATGTTATCGATGAATAATAAAACATTTTCCTTTTCTTTATCTCTTAGATATTCAGCTGCTGTAATTCCAACAGGAACAATACTCATTCTAGCTCCTGCTGATTCGTTCATTTTTGAAATATACATGATTGAGTTTTTCATCAAGTTTGATGAAGTTAAGTCATTGTATAACTCAACCCCTTCACGTGAACGTTCTCCAGCACCAACGAAAATTGATGAAGTTTTTTCTTGGTTAGTTGAAAGGTTGAAAATCATCTCTTTCATTAAAACTGTTTTACCAACTCCGGCTCCACCAAAGATACCAATTTTTGAACCTTTTAAGATAGGGATAAAGAAGTCAATGGCTTTAATTCCTGTTTCCATTAATTCTTGTTTTACAGCATAATCCATATTTTTAGTAATAGTTGAATCCATTTCAACTTTGTGATATGAAGCTGCTGGGTTGTTATCTAATTGACCACCCATAACGTCAAAAATATGGTTTTTAGCACCAGGTCCAACCGGTACCATGAATGAGTGCCCTCTATCAAAAACTCTTTGATTAATTCCGATTTTTTCAGTTGAAGCAATAATGATTGCGTAAATTGTTTTTTCGTCAACAATTTTCTTAACTAAAAACTTAGATTGTTCTGTTTCGGAATATAAAACGTTGTTCATTTTTGGTAAAACTTTGTTTTCAAATGTAATTTCAACAACGTCTGTTCAGATTTTTGTTATTTTTCCGTTCATTATTTTTCTCCTTTAACTAGATAATCTAAGTTTTGTAATTGAGCTTGATCAAATGGTAAGAATTGACCTTCATAGGCAATTTTTCAATCTAAATTACTGTATTTTGCATATTGGTCTAAAGCAAATGCAAAAAATTGTTTTGCTAAATTATCATCAGCTTGAGTTTGTTCAATTAAACGTTGGAATGTGTCTTTAGCATTTTGATTATGCGCTACTAAAACATCAATGTATCTTAGTGCTAATGCGATGTTATCAATTCCTTTTAAAATACCTCAAGCAATTAGTTTTGATGTTAAAAACATTGCGTTTTCAGTATAAACTGAAATACCTTTTTGAATAAACATGTTTTCAACAATCATACCTTCTGTAATTAATTTGTTTGTAGCATCGTTTAAGTCATATTTTAATGAAGTTAGTCTCATTTGACGTTTGTAAGCTTTATAAATTTTTGCAATTTCTGAACCAACTTTAGCAATGTATGGTTTTTGAATTTCACGTGAAATACGGCTAACTGATAAGTCAATATCAACAGCTGGTAGTTTTCCTGATGCAAATAAGTCTGAGTTTGTAACAATTTGACCATCAGTAATAGAAATAACGTTTGATGATACTAATGAAGTAATATCGTTTTCAATTGTTTGTAAAATAGGTAAAGCTGTAATTGATTTACGTCCGACAAATTTACCTGAACGTTCTAATAATCTAGCATGAGCAAAGAACATATCTCCAGGGAAAGCTTCTTTACCAACTGGTTTATTGGTTAATAAAGCAACTTCACGGTAAATGTTTGCATGTGCTGATAAGTCATCAAATACAATTAAAACATCGTCTGTATGACATAAGTTTTCAGCGTGAGCCATTGCTACATAAGGTGCTAAGAATTGGTCAAATGGTTTAGATGATGATGCATTAACAATCATTGTGTAATCTAATGCATCATTTTGTTTTAAAGTTTCATAAACGTTTGAAACTTGTGAATGTTGTTGTCCAATTGCTACATAAATACATTTAACGTTTTTACCTTTTTGGTTAATGATGGTATTTAAAGCAATATGTGTTTTTCCTGTTTTTCTGTCACCAATAATTAATTCACGCTGACCTTTTCCGATTGGAACTAGTAAGTCAATTGAAATATAACCTGTTGTTAATTGTTCTTTTAAAGGTTGATATTCTAGTAAAGTGTTTGGTTTATTAAATGCATATGATTTTTGAGGTAAGAAGTTTAAAACGCTTGGTTGATGTAATGGGAATAAAACTTTTCCATTAATATCAATAATTTTTCCAAAGTAGCTTGTTGAAGTTTTGATTTCTTCAGTTGCATCTAGTGGTTTAACTTCTGAACCTACTAAGAATTCACCAATTCCACCATCAGTTAAGCAGTATGCTTTGTTTTCTGATGCTGAAATTAAAATTAAGTGTAAATCTTGCTGTCCTGGTTGTTTTGCTTCAATTTTAAACAACTGATTTTGGTAGTAATCATAAGCACCGGTAATTTCAACAACATAATCGAATATAGCTGTTATTTTAGGGTATTTAGTCATTATAGTAGTCCTTTTCCTAAGATTAATAAAATTAAAGCAATAACAAATGTAACAGTTGTGAATACTGATCCAATAATAACTTTTTGTTTAGTGTTAGCAATGTTTCAACGTTTTCTTAATAATGCAAATGCTCCTAGTAAAACAAAAGCTAATGCACTAATCACCATTAAAACAGTTGATAAAATAGTTAATACTGCTTTAGAAGTTTTTTGTGGGTTGTATTGAAATTCAGGTAAACCTCAATATAAATCTAATAATTTTGATATTTCTTGTCTTTGTTGTTTTTTAACTTCAGCATCTTCTGTATCTTTTGTATAAGTTAAAGTTGGTGTAGTTAAAATTGAATTTAAGCTTTGGTTCATGAATTTAATTCTTTTTAAAATCAATTGGAATTCACGATATTGGTCATAGTTTAAAATTTCTGCATTTACTAATTTATTGATTTCTTCAGTATCTTTTAAAACAAATCTTAAAGTTCTTTCAATTAGTAAAAATGCTGGGTAAGATGATTCTTCATACAACTCTCTAACAACGTCAATATTTGCCTGAACTTTGCTGATATTTTCAGGCTTTTTAAATTCAGAAATTAAATGAGTTGTTAGGGCAGTTTCTAAATTAACAAGTAGTTGATAAACATTGATTTGTTTAGATACTTCAATATTTGAAACAATATCAAGTAAATAATCTATTAGCTGTTGACCTAATGTGTTAGATAAATTACTTAAACCTGATATAGATGAAGCAACTAGGCTATTTTCTTGAACTATTTGTGAAACTTTAGTGTTAAAATCTTCCGTTTGAGCTGCTACTGTTAATTTGTTAACAAAATCGTAAAAAGCATCTGCAAATTGTTGGTTTGAGGCTTTTTTGTAATTTAAATTAGCTCCAACCCCAGCTGATTCATAAAGTTGTTTAATTACTCCATTTAAAGTGTTTGTTGTGGCTTGTCATGCTGTAGTTAATTGCTTGCTATCCTTGATTTTAACAACTGAACGATATTGTCTATTAACTGATTCTGATAATTTGTCTTTAACAACAACATCAGCAATAAATTCGTTTTGTTCTGTAATTGATAATCTGCTTACACTGTATTGATAACGTGTATTAAATAAATTATTGAAATAAAAATATGTATCACTATTTACTTTTGCATCAGCATTGTAGGCATTGATGTAAGTAGCAATTTCGTCAGCGCTTTTTAATGATTGGAATTTTTCAAATTGAAATGTTGAAATATAAGGAACTAAGTCAGCTGTATGATCAATTCCTTGTTGAGTTATAGCAGGATCTTTAATTGCTGGGTTATCATCAACTTGTTCGTTGGTTGAGTTAAATTTCAAGTCAAATAATAGTGTTCTTAAAGCAAATCTGTCTTTGATGTATTGTTCTCAATCATCATAACCATCAGGCACTTCTAAGTCAAATCTTCCGGTAGCTTTGTTAACGATCTTTGTTGATCCACCTTCACCGATTTTAGGAATATCTTCAAAGTTTAAAAGAATTTCTTCAAATTGTTCTGAAAGTGCTAAATAGTATCTTGAGACAATATCACTAATATCAGATATAGTAAATTCATTTGGGAATGTATTTGAATTTGAATCTGCATCTTGTGAAGAAGTTTCAACAGATGCAGGTTTTATTTTTAAAAACTCTGGTAGATTATCAGGCGCATAAACATCTGTTTGTGAGCCTGATACTACATTTTTGAAGTAATAATCAGGATCATCTGGTAAATATTTGATAAAAACTTTTTGGAATGATTGGTTAGAAGAAATTGTTCTTGGATAATAGAACAGAAAACCACTTTCAACTGGGTTATTGATAATTTGGTCTTTATGTGCTTTTAAATATTTAACAACTTTATTTAAATAAAACCCCCTAACTAAGTCATTACCTTGTGAATTTGCTGAACCTAAAAAGGCATTTGCTTGTTGTTCAAAAACAGGTAAATAAGTATTAAATAAATCAGTTAGTTTTGCTACTTGAATGTTTCTTACTGTTGCAACTGCTGATTGTAAATTTAAGTTAGACGCATCTCTTGGCGCAGTTAAATTATTATTTGTATTATTTGAATCATTAGTTGAAGCACTAGCTTCAGTTTCAGCAGATACTGTTAAAACAACTGCTGGAATAGCTGAAACTGATGAAAGTAATAAGAAAGGTTTTTTTAGTTTCATTGTGCCTCCTCTGTTGGATCTAAAGCAAATAATGTATAAGCTTTTAATACTCAAATTTGATCTTCTAATTCTTGAATTTTAACTTTGTTAATTGTTGAAATATTTAAGTCATCTAAAGCTGTTAAATATTTTTGTTCTTCAACTAATTTTGTAAGTTGTTGTTCTTTATCTTGTAAAAACGGTGTTATTTCTTCTTTTTGGTATAAAGGTTGTAAAGTGTCGTTATATCTTATAGTAATATCATCTGAGTCATTTTCATAGATGAAAAAAGCATTTCTTAAGATAAAGTAAGTTTGTTTATTATCACTATCTGTAATTCTGAAAAAAGCTATTTTAAAACTAGCTAGTGAACCTGGTTTGAAGTTGATTCAATTATCTTTAAGATGGTCATTAAGTTCTAATTTCTCGATTTGAAATTTAACTTTGTGCAAATTTTGAGAAACTAAACGGAGAGTGATAGAATTGCTCATGTTATTTTTCCTTTTGTGAGTGTAATAGAACTTTTTTCTTAGATAAAATTGAAATTTGTTCAACTTCTAATTCACGTTTAGCACGAATAACTTCTAAAGTTAAACGTCTTTGTTTTTTCTCTAAATCATGAATTTTTTGGTTTTCTGATACTAATTTGTATTTTTGGTAAATTAGTCCTGATTCACTTAATAAAGTTAAAGTGATGTAAGTCAAATAAGAACTAATTTCAGGTTCAATGAATGATTCAACATCTGGATAGATTTTGAAATCTTTTAGATTGATTTTTGTTTCTTCTTTGTCTTTTTCAGATTTAAGTTTAAATTAAGCTTATTCATTGGAATAACATTGATATAAGCATCTTTAATTTTTGATGAGTTAATTACGAATTTAACATTGAAATAACCATGAATTGATAAGTATTTTTCAATGAAGTTTGGTAAAAGTTTTGATAAAACTTCAATATCATTTTGATCTTTTTCAAAAATGATTTCAAATTCGTTTTGTTTACAAAAGTTTATTGCACTTGAACCAATAGCAATAAATAAGTCGTTTTTGTTAGCATTAGCTAAAATGTTTTTTTCATGTTTTGAATATGAGTTAGTGTCATATTCTTCAGTTTCAGTAACATAAACTCAAATTGTTTTATCTGCTTTATGTTTTGATTGTTTAAATAAATTTAAAAATTTATTGGTTGAAATTATATTTGTACCATGGATTAATGAGTTATCAATTGCATATTCTTTAGCTAAATCTTGAACTAATTGTGAAGATTGATTAGCTCTTTCATTGTAGAATGCAATTTGTTTTGATAGTTTTAAAATGTTGATTAAAGTAATGTTTTTCTTTGATTCAACAATTTTTAAAATTTTGTCTAAACTTTCTGACCTAGACTTAATTTTCTTGATATTCATTTTGTTTTAGTGTTTCTGGTCCAAAGAAAATTTCATAAGCTTTTGAGCTAGCATCATATAAAACAACTACATTTGGTAAAACTTCAACTAAATAGCCATCTTCTAAGTATTGATTGATTTTTTGATTGTATTTTGTTAATAATTCTTGTAATTCTGGATTATCTGAATAGCTAAAATCAAAAGTTAATACATTGTGTGGTTGATTTGCGGTTGAATATACTGCTGGAATTAATCTTGTTAGAGAAAATTCTTGATCCCTTGTTCATCCAACAGTAAAATTAGAAAATTTAACTTGATTGTAATTTCTAAAGTATGAATCTCTTTCATTAATAATTTGATTTAATGTTGAGCTTTTCTTTGAAATGTTGTTGTCTAATAAAAATTGATTTTCTAAAACATAATAAGGAATAAAATCTTCTTCTTTTTTATTATCAAAGTAGTCATTAAATAAATCACTTTGATAAGTTTTTTCTTTTTCTTTTCTTTGTAAAAGTTCGTTTAACTCTTGTCTTTTTTCAAAGAAAGTTTTAATACTACTGAACTTCATTGTTTACACTCCTTTTTTGTTTTTTATAATCAATAAATATAATTTGGCTTGCTGAATAAATTCATTTGATAATTTGGTATCCTAAAGCAATTGATGAAAATGTAATTGAACAAATTAGGAAAATATCAACAAATTTAAATGAGAATAATATTGCTTTTAGTGAGAAGTTTCCTTCTTTAATTAAATTAGCATTAATTACTTCAAAAAAGATTGCAAATGCTAATGAAACTAAAACAGAAACATAATAAATGTTTGTTGTAAATTTAAATTTATTAATGTAGATTTTTCAAACAACTAATGCTCATAAAGTTCCTAGAGAATTTGTTAATAAAATCACATATCCGCTGAAGTTATCATCATAACTAAATCTGAAAGTTAGTGCTAAAACGTTTAATAATAAAATAACTCCTGCAAAAATAAATCTTTGATATTGAGAGTTTATTTTTTTACCGTAGTAATGAATAATTAATGTAAACACTACTAACATTAGTAAAGAAAGAACTAAGTTAATTACTCAATATGTAACGTTAATGGTAATATCTGATTCGTTGTTTAATTGTGAATATTTCGAATTAATTAAGAACGTATTAATTAACATTCAAAATACAAAGATACTTGCAACATAAACTGTGTATTGAAATAATGATTTTGCAAATGTTTTTAGCCCTAAGTAGTCTTTGTTTGAAATTATTACAACTACTAATTGTGCATAAATATAACTTACTAATAAAATTGAAAATACTATTCAAATTAAAGCACCTAAACTTGATTGAGTTTGTAAGTATTGTTTAACGAAGTTTCTAGTGCTGTTTGCGCTTGTAAATAAGTTTTCATTTAGATTGAAAACTGATCCTTCTGGTAAAGGCCTTGTTGGCTTGATTTGTGTAGCAAATAGAGCTACCAAAATAAATAAACTTGCAAAAATAATAAATTTAACTGTATTTGTAAAAATCAAGTGAATTAGTAAAGATTTGTAATTAGGATTGGCTTTTTTATATTCAAAGAAATTAACCGCTGAATAAACTGAGTTAATAGCCAGGAATATTAAAAATGGAAATGAACGATAAATTAATCATTTGGTGTTTTCATAACCGACTTTATTAACATTAAAAGCAAGTAGTAATATGAAGCTTACAATTGAAACTAATAAATAAGCTACATAAAATGGTAAATATTGCCTTGGTGAGGTGTTTTTAGTGTTTAAATTCCTATGGTTTCAAAATGATGAAAGCAATCCAGCTAACATTAAGATGATGAAACTATATATAAAAATAAAGTTATTTCCTTGTTTTGATGGTTCAGAAACATCAAATAAATTTTTATAACCTAAAGCTGAATCGGCATTTCCAATTAACTTACCAAATAAAAATAAACTGATAGTTAATAAAATACCTGTAACAGCAAAGTTTACTGCATTAAAAATTCATTTTTCATATTTCTGTTTTTTTCTTTGTTCTATTGTCACTGTATTCCTTTCTTTTATCTGTTTTTAATTTGAACACTGCCACCTAGCCTGTTTCCAAAAGTACCTCAAGCTTGTGTTCCTTCTATAAATTCTTTAGCTCTTTGCGAATCTACAATGACTCTCCTAAAGGTGTTGGCACCTGCTTCAAATAAACCATATAAATGAATTCCAAAGTTGTCTCCGATTTCATTCGGATCACCTGATAAATATAATGTGTCAGTTGAATCATTGTCAAAATCTAATTGAGCTCTTTCAGGACCATCAACAACAAGTGCTTTGAATTGTCCTGGAACAATTTCTTTCATTGGCAATTCTCAAATTTCATCATCTGAGTGTAATGTTAGTCCTCTGAAAACTCTTTCATATAAGTTCAGACCTTTAAATGATTTAATATCAGGGTTTAAACTAAAGTCAACATATCTAGGTCATGAACCATCTCCTCAAGTACCATTAAAGATTCTGAAGTCTGCTTTTTTGTGTAAAACAATGTCAAAACCATCAACAATATCTTGGAAGGTTCTATATTTTGAAGGTCTAATAGTGTCAAAAATAATTGACTCAGCTACGGGTTCATTTGATCTACCTTCAAAGGTTAATAATGTACGACCTGTAGCATGAACGAATTTAGTGTTTTTAAATGTAATAGGGTCAATTCCTCAACGTTTTGCACCAAATACGTCGTTGTTAGGCAAGGTTGTGTATAAACCTGCACTTTCTAAAACTTTATCCTTTAGTCCAGCTGAAGCAGATGTATCTCTAGTTGAGAAAAATAACTCAACAGCAGCAATTCCTGAAGGAAGTTGTTCTAATAAGTTTCTTAAATCTTCATTTTTAGTTGTCTTACCAATGTTTGTAACCCTTACAGTTGTAACTTCTGGGTGATCTTGTAAGAATTTTAAAAATTTGACATAACCTTTTTTGTTTGAAGCATCAACTTCTAGCATTGACCTTGGAGTTTTATTCTTTTGAGCAAATTTATTATTTTCGTCAGGTCTATATGCTCAAACTCTTAATCCGTCATCATTTGTGACCCTTCTACCATCTGGTGTATATGTAACTTTGTATCTTTCTCTTGACGGAACTAATTCAGGGTATTGATCTGATTGATCATATTTTCCTCAACCTCTGTAACGACCTTCTAAAATCTCTTGTGGATTTCTTTCTCATTCTTCATCATTACCAAAGATATGTTGTTTATTGTATGAAATATATCTTGATAAAACAGGGTTGTCTTCTTTGTTTAAATATCCATAAATCGGACCTGTATTACATCCTCATGGTGAACATGTTGTTTCAAAAATCGGAATACGTCCAGCTGCTAGTTCAGATTCAAAAGCTGCAGCCGCTGCATTTGCAGCCATTCTGAAATGTTCTCTTAATTCTTCTTTTGAGATTTCACGACCTAGTTTTCATTGACCTGTTAAATATCTAACTAATTGTTCAACATGAATTGGACTTTCTTCATATTTTTCACGATAAATATCTTTTAAATTTTCAACAGTGATTGGTAAATTAGAATTAGCAAATTTTACTAAATCTTGAATTCTACGTCTTCTGTCCGCAATTACTTCAGCAGGAATACCGCTTGGTGAATTAGATACTGAAGGAATTGAAGAAGGTTTTGAAGGAATATTTAGGTTATATATATTTACATATGCACCTTGTCTAGCATTAATTATTTCGCTTGGTGAAGGTAAATCTCTATTATCTACTGGATCTGGCTCATTTACAACCGGTTTAGGTTTATCAACAATTTTAACAACTTGATAATCTTGTGAACCGTTTTGTGGGAATGAAGTCGTAAGGGATACATCTGCTAATTTATATCCTGATGGAATGAATTCACTAATTGAAGGTGTTGAATCTTCATAATATTCTCCATCTTTTGCAAACACTAATTTTGAGCCTTCTAAAAATCTAATTGAATAAGTGAAAACTCTTTTATTTTTAGCTAACGGAATTCTGTTGTGAGTACCAATAGTAATTTTTTGATTAACATTAACTATGTGGTAATCTTGAGGAATTTTAGATTCTCAATCGATTGATTGGCGCTCATCTTGAGTTTCAAAACTATATCTTTGCCCAATTGTTTGATTGGTTTGTGAATCATAAAATTCAACAGTAGTTGTAAAGGTAATTAGGATTTTTTGAATTCTTATTTCATTCTCTTGACCAGCAGCTATCGCAATTGCTTGACCTTTGTTTAAAAGTTCATATCCTGCTGGAATTAAATTATTAATTTTCTCTGTAGAAATTCTGGAATCATCAACTGTTGTCAATAGTTGTCTGATTTTTCCAACTTGTTGATTTGTCGCATTATCAACAAATTTAAAAGTGGTTACAACACTTAATTTTGATAAATTAAAAGTAATTTCTTCATTTGCTAAAGTAACCAATGTAGGTTTTGTTTCATCTTTTGAAATTTCAAAGCCTTCTGGTATATATCTTTTAATATCTACCTGTGAATCTTTTTCGCCCACAATTTCAATCGGTTTAGACACAGGTCTGTTGTTTCAATTAAATTTAATTATTGTGGTAACTTCATTTTCTAAAGGCACTACAATAATCGAGTTTGTTTCACCAGGTTTTATTACTGGTTTACCTTCGTTTTGTAACTTAAAGCCATTTGGAATTCAGGTTTGATCAAACGCAATTGGATCACCTTCTAATGATTGGACTGAGATAGGAGTAGTCACGTCCTGTCCGTCTCTTGTTACAATTCTGATAAGAGTTGTAATTTTCTTTTTAATTTCTTTAATGTAAATGTTATTAGTTTCACCTAATTGAATATCAGGTTCTGGCTGATTATCATCTAATTCATAATTGTCAGGTAGATAAGTACGATAATCAACATCTTCGCCATCTTCAGTGACGATTGTGTGTGATGAAACTACTATTGCGGAAGAACTGTTATTATTTTTTGATTTTTTTAAGAACCGAATAACTGTTGTGATTTTTTGTGCAACAGGAACTACTTGAATTTCAACTTGTCCATCAACAGCCGCTATTTCTGGCGCTTGGTCTTTTGCTAATTTATAACCTGTTGGTAAATGTTTAGCGAGTTTAATAGGTGAGTTCTCTTCATTTTTTAATTCAATTGCGTTTTCAACTTGTTCATCACCATCTTTAAAGACAATAACTGTTGTTACTTGCCTTACTTTTTTAACAACATTAAATCTGTTGGTTACTCCAATAGAAAAACTTAAGTCCTGAGCATCAACTAGTTTAAATCCTTCAGGAACAATGGATACTAAGTCAAAATTATTTTTAACTTTTTCATTGGCTACAACAGATTTACCAACTTCATTTTGTTCGCTTTCTTTTTCTCCAGTTGTGTAAAAGATAAATGTTGTATCTACTGCATTTTGTCTTTCTGGCACAACTTTAATTCTGTTTTCTTCATCTTCTTCAGTACCACCTAACTTTGCCAAAATTGGTTGATTAGCTGGATAAGCTTCTTCATCAATAATAAATCCATTAGGGATTAAATTTTGAATTTGAATTTGAAGCTCTTCATCAGATGAAGAATAAAACTCAACTTTTTTAACAATTTCTTTCTTGCTTGTCTTGCTATTGTTAACAAATACTAAAATTGTTTTCTTTCTTTCATCTTCAGATTTTTGATTTTCCTTATTGATGTTTGTATCAGTGTTTGATAGGAAAGCGTTTTTTGGAATTATTTTTAATTCAACCTTTGCTAGATTAGCTCTTGATGTTACATTGTTTTCAACGTTCTTTCCAGTACCTAGTGGATCAGTATTTGCATAAACAACACCAGCCACTGCTAAAGCTGATATTGTAACACCAGATCCGATTACAGCATTTTTAACATACTTTTTCTTTTTTGCTTTAATCATAAAATCAGTACTTCCTTTCATTTCAATAATTTTTAAACGTTTTTGAAATTTAAAACATCTATAAAAATTATATTTATTTAAGTACTGAAATCTTACATTTTCTTTATTACTTTCATTTATATAATTATATTATATAAATGAACTATTTTTAAACTATTTTTTAAAAAGCAAAAATATTTTTATATTAGTATATTTTAAATATACTAATATAATACCATATTAAACCATAAAACAAAATTATTGTTGAAAACTTTTAACCCTATGGTGTAGGCATAAAAGTTGTAAAACAATCATAATTCATATTTGATTAAAAAAATAATTGTTTTTATTTCAAAAATTTTAATTTTTAGTACTTTGTTGATTGTTTGCTGTTTTATTTTAAATATTTAACCATTCTTATATTTTTCTGATTAAATATTTTGTTTTTAGATGTTTATTTTGGATTTTATAACTGTTTTGTTACTGATGCTGGCATTAATATTCAGCAAAAATAATTAAAAAATCCGGCATTTAGCCAGATTAATTTATTGTTATGATTTGAATTTATATTCATCAGGAACAGTAGCTAAACCATTTGGAAATAGTTTAGTTTTGTATTCGTTTCCATATAATTTAATCATTGCTTCACGGTATGAAGTTCTTTGGTTTTTGCCACCACCGTAGATTAAATCATATTGTTCTAGGTTGTAATTTCCATATAATCCTTGGTAATCTACACCAGGACTTCTCAGACCTTGAACGATTGATATTAAGCTGACGTTTTTTGCATCACCTGATAAAAACATTGCACCAAATATGTTTCCATTAACATCACGAAGCGCAGTTCCTGATGCACCACGACCTGGTTGATATGCTTGGGTCACATACCCTAGACCATATGTAATATATCTGTTATTTTCGTATGTACTATCTTTTTCTTTTAAGTATCTAACTTCAAACCCTTGTTTTAATTCATCATTAATAATCGGATTTGAAATTAGTAAGTCAGTTAGACCTGGTTTATCTGTAAAGGTTCTAACAGCCACGTTAGGTGATAATCCACCACCTAATCAAGAGCTGTTTGTTTTGTCTTTTCTAAGTTTTGAAGGTTTGTTTACTCATAATGATGAAGTTATTTTTAAAGCTTCTTTTTACCTTCATCATATTGATATTTACTTTCTCTTAAGAAATTATCTGTGTAAGCAACTGGGAAACCAACAGCAATGAAGTTATATCTCATTAGAGGAACTTTTTTACCGTCTGCTAATAATGTTTGTGAATTTAACTCATCAAATTTGCTATATAAATCATATGGTGCAGGTTTTGAAGTTAAACCGCTTTCTGGATTTGCAAAATCTGCTGTAGCATATCTTGCGTAATCATAAACATTATCAATAGTTTCTCTTATAACACCATTTGTTGTTGTGTTTGGTCTTTCATAAACATACTTGTTTGTAGAGTTTGAAAAATCAAACTCTAAAATAGCAATATCAGCCATTTCCTCTAATTCTTTATACGGAGAATCTGAAGCTAAATAATCTTTAGGTGATGAATTTAAGAAGTTTACTCCGGCGTAAACTATTTTCACTTGTGAAGGGTCAAACCTAAAAATATCTGCTGATTTAACCTTATCTGTTTCATCTAATTCAGCCCCTACTTGAGTTTCACCATTGTAGTGAATTAATTGAATATCTTTTGTTAATCCTGTAATATCTTCTAAAGCTTGATCATGTGCTTTTTTAGCTTTTTCTCATTTTTGACCTTGAGCTTCTGCTTTTTGTAAAGCTTCTTGGAATTCAGGACTTTTTTCACCATATTTAGCTGCGATTTCTCTTGCTTTTGTATTTAAGTCAAATGTAGGCTGATATTCAGCGTCTAATGCTTCACCTGTTTTAAATACTTCATCAGCACGTTTTTTCATCTCTTCTTGTGTAATAATATTTGAATAAACAGCATTATCTTTTGCAGCTTGTTCTGGTAGTTTTGTGAATTTTTCTATAACGTGTAAGTTTGTGGCTATGTATCATTTAGTTGGGTATTGTTCGCCATCTTTAATAGCATAGTCTAAAATTCAAGCTGTACCTTGGTCCAATCTACCTTCGGCATATTTTGAATCTTTTAGGTTTTTATTTTCTGTTGTTATTTTGATTGAAAATGATTGTAAAAGTGCCTTTTTATAAATTTCATTTGGCACATATCTAGCAGTACCAGTATCACCTGTTGGATCTGCTCAATGTTGTTGTCTTAGTGTAAATCCAACAGGATTTAGCACTAGTTTCTTATCGCCGTTGATTACAGAGAAATTCTTTAAGAATGCATCTTTGTATTCAGGTTGATTAATTTGATTAGCTAAATTATTAAATTCTTGAACATTAGCTGATGGATTAACTGCCTTATTTAAATCTTTTTGATATTCGGCTTCATTACCACCAAACATGTATCTATAAAGACCTTGAATATAAGCACTTTCATCTGCATTATATTTATCAAGAATTGAACCATTGATGTATTCTGGTGAATTTGCATTGCTTGGTTCTAAACCATGTTTTTGAATCGGATCTTTTTGTGGTGCATCTGTGTCAACTTTTTCACCTTCTCTGCTTGATGGATCACTTGGATCAGATTTTTTCTTATCAGAACCACCAGTATCTCTAGGCCTTTCTGATGGTTTAATTGAAATATTTTCCGAGTGTCCAAACTGACACGAAGCTGCTAAAGCCATTGGAGAAGATAAAAGCGATAGCAATAATAATTTATTTAGTTTCATGGGTTACCCCTTTATTTTTGCAGTTCATCGATTGAACCAATATATAAGAAGTTTGCTGGTGAAACTTCTAAAAATTCACCACTAATAATTCTTTCTACTGATTCAACAGTGTCTTTTAGTGAAACAAATACCCCTTTACGTTGTGTAAAGTTTTCTGTTGTTCTAAAGTTTTGTGAGAAGAAGTTTTGAAGTTGTAGTGCTTTTTTAACTGTTGCTTTAGATTCGTCATCTAATTCATCAATTCCTAAAATTAAAATAACATCTTCAAGTTCTTTGTATCTTTGTAAGATTTTTTTAGCATTTAAAATAGCATTGTAGTGTTTTTCGCCAATAACTTTAGGATCAACTGTTGATGAAGATGAAGCTAGCGGATCAAATGCTGGGTAAATACCTTTAGCTGTAACATCACGTGATAAAACTAATGAACCATTTAAGTGGTTAAACACAGCAACTGCTGATGGGTCAGATAAATCATCCATTGGTAAGAAAACTGTTTGGAATGAAGTAATTGAACCATTTTCATTTGAGAATAATCTGTTTTCAACTGCTGAAATTTCAGTGTTTAAAGTAGCTTGATATCCTCCAAGTGAAGGTTTTTTATCTAATGAAGCTGAAATTTCGTTTCCAGCTTGTAAGAAACGGAAAATGTTATCAATGAATAATAAAACATTTTCTTTTTCTTTATCTCTTAGATATTCAGCCGCTGTAATTCCAACAGGAACAATACTCATTCTAGCTCCTGCAGATTCGTTCATTTTTGAAATATACATGATTGAGTTTTTCATCAAGTTTGATGAAGTTAAGTCATTATATAACTCAACTCCTTCACGTGAACGTTCTCCAGCACCAACGAAGATTGATGAAGTTTTTTCTTGGTTAGTTGAAAGGTTGAAAATCATTTCTTTCATTAAAACTGTTTTACCAACTCCGGCTCCACCAAAGATACCAATTTTTGAACCTTTTAAGATTGGAATAAAGAAGTCAATGGCTTTAATTCCTGTTTCCATTAATTCTTGTTTTACTGCATAGTCCATATTTTTAGTAATAGTTGAGTCCATTTCAACTTTGTGATATGAAGCTGCTGGGTTGTTATCTAATTGACCACCCATAACGTCAAAAATATGGTTTTTAGCACCAGGTCCAACTGGTACCATGAATGAGTGTCCTCTATCAAAAACTCTTTGATTAATTCCGATTTTTTCAGTTGAAGCAATAATGATTGCGTAAATTGTTTTTTCGTCAACAATTTTCTTAACTAAAAACTTAGATTGTTCTGTTTCAGAATATAAAACGTTGTTCATTTTTGGTAAAACTTTGTTTTCAAATGTAATTTCAACAACGTCTGTTCAGATTTTTGTTATTTTTCCGTTCATTATTTTTCTCCTTTAACTAGATAATCTAAGTTTTGTAATTGAGCTTGATCAAATGGTAAGAATTGACCTTCATAAGCAATTTTTCAATCTAAATTACTGTATTTTGCATATTGATCTAAAGCAAATGCAAAGAATTGTTTTGCTAAATTATCATCAGCTTGAGTTTGTTCAATTAAACGTTGGAATGTATCTTTAGCATTTTGATTATGTGCTACTAAAACGTCAATGTATCTTAGTGCTAATGCGATGTTATCAATTCCTTTTAAAATACCTCAAGCAATTAGTTTTGATGTTAAAAACATTGCATTTTCAGTATAAACTGAAATACCTTTTTGAATAAACATGTTTTCAACAATCATACCTTCTGTAATTAATTTGTTTGTAGCATCATTTAAGTCGTATTTTAATGATGTTAGTCTCATTTGACGTTTGTAAGCTTTATAAATTTTTGCAATTTCTGAACCAACTTTAGCAATGTATGGTTTTTGAATTTCACGTGAAATACGGCTAACTGATAAGTCAATATCTACAGCTGGTAATTTACCTGATGCAAATAAGTCTGAGTTTGTAACAATTTGACCATCAGTAATAGAAATAACGTTTGATGAAACTAATGAAGTAATGTCGTTTTCAATTGTTTGTAAAATAGGTAGTGCTGTAATTGATTTACGTCCTACAAATTTTCCTGAACGTTCTAATAATCTAGCGTGAGCAAAGAACATATCTCCAGGGAAAGCTTCTTTACCAACTGGTTTATTTGTTAAAAGCGCTACTTCACGGTAGATATTAGCATGTGCTGATAAGTCATCAAATACGATTAAAACATCGTCTGTATGACATAAGTTTTCAGCGTGTGCCATTGCTACATAAGGTGCTAAGAATTGGTCAAATGGTTTAGATGATGATGCATTAACAATCATTGTGTAATCTAATGCATCATTTTGTTTTAAAGTTTCATAAACGTTTGAAACTTGTGAATGTTGTTGTCCAATTGCTACATAAATACATTTAACGTTTTTACCTTTTTGGTTAATGATTGTATTTAAGGCAATATGTGTTTTTCCTGTTTTTCTGTCACCAATAATTAATTCACGTTGACCTTTTCCGATTGGAACTAGTAAGTCAATTGAAATATAACCTGTTGTTAATTGTTCTTTTAAAGGTTGATATTCTAGTAAAGTGTTTGGTTTATTAAATGCATATGATTTTTGAGGTAAGAAGTTTAAAACGCTTGGTTGATGTAATGGGAATAAAACTTTTCCATTAATATCAATAATTTTTCCAAAATAGCTTGTTGAAGTTTTTATTTCTTCAGTTGCATCTAGTGGTTTAACTTCTGAACCTACTAAGAATTCACCAATTCCACCATCAGTTAAGCAGTATGCTTTGTTTTCTGATGCTGAAATTAAAATTAAGTGTAAATCTTGCTGTCCTGGTTGTTTTGCTTCAATTTTAAACAACTGATTTTGGTAGTAATCATAAGCACCGGTAATTTCAACAACATAATCGAATATAGCTGTTATTTTAGGGTATTTAGTCATTATAATGTTCCTCCAACGATAAATAGTATTAGGGCAATTATAAACATACCAGATGCCATAATCGCTGTTGATAAAACTTTTGTTTTTGATGAAGTAGTTTGAAGTTTGTTTCTCATGTATAAGAAGAATCCTGAAATTGCTCCTAATAGAACTGTTAGCACTAAAAATATAGCACCAAAAATAGTTAATAATTTCTTGTTAGATCCTACTTGTCCATAAGCACTTTGTGGCAATTGATTATAAGCTTTTACAATCTCTTGCATTTTTGCTTTTTGTTGCTCATTAGGTTCTGCAGGTTGTTCTGAATTAGAATTTGCAGGTGTTAAATCTGTTTCTGTTGCTATTGTTGTGGCATTTTTGAAAGCATTTGAAATAATTTTTACAACATTAACATAAGTGTCATATTGTGAAGTAGCTGAAGTAGAACTTACGTTTGATAATGTTGTTAAGTATGAAATATCCGCACTTAAATTAGTTAATGATTTATCAAATCCTGAAAGACTTAATTTAGAACTTGGTAAAGTCTGATTAATTAAATCAAAGTTTCTAGCAATGGTTTCTTTTGAAGGTATAGCAACATTTTCTTTAAAGTTATTAAAGTATTTACTGTATCCTGTTGCTAGAGAAGTAAAGAAATAAATATTTCCAACTTGTGTATTTCTTAATGTATAAATTGCTAAATCAGCAATTTTTTTAGCTAAAGATGTTTTAAATACATCTTCAGATTTTAATGAAGTTATTTGATTTTGATTTGCTTTAACAATTCTGTCATAAGCTGATTTAAACTCAGGTTTGCTGAAATTTAAAACATTAACAGCACTTGAAACCATGTTAAAGATTTCATCAACTACAAACTGGCTTAAAGCTAATTCATAATTTAAATCTGAACCAATACCAATAGCATCATATAGTTTTACAAATAAATCTCTAAGAGTGATGTTGGCAGCTTCATAACCTTTTGTTTCTTGTTTTGAAGAATGAACAGAAACTTCTTTTTCATATGTTCTTGAAAGCTCAGATTTAACACGGTCTTGGATTTTAACTGAAGCTATAATTTTTTTGTCTTCACTTAGTTTTAAGCTTGTAACACTGTATTCATAACGTGTATTAATTGAGTTGTTAAAGAAGAAATATTGTTCTGATACACTTGGTTGTGAATTTTGTGTGTCTGGACTAGATGTAGGTGCATTTTGTGCAACTTCTCCATTAAAAGCTTGAACAAAACTGCTTTTTAAATCATCAGATTTTAAAGCATTTTGGTAATCATCAAATTTATTTGATGTAATAACTGGTAGTAAGTTATCAATGAAAGTAATTTGGTCATTTTTAACTGCTAAGTCAACTATTTTAGGCTTTGCTGTAGGTGTTACAGGTGGGTTTGGTTTTTCTTTTTCCTTTTTTTCTTCTTTCGAGTTTTGATCTAAGTCGAAAGTTAAGAATCTAGTAGAAGTTCTTTTTAAGATATATTCTTGTCAACTTTCATATCCTAATGGAACTTTTAAATCAAACTCATCTCTGTTACTTCCGTATACAATTTCAGTATTTCCATTTGAACCAATGCTTGGAATGTCATCTGGATTTGCAAAAACAGTGTCAAATTCTGTTGTCAATTTAGCGAAGTATCCTGATACAACTTCATTAAACTTATCTAACGGATATGAATTTTTTACAGTTTCTTTATCTTCTGGTTCGATGTCAATTGGAACATCTTCCAAGAAGTTAGGAACTTTTTCATATAAGTTTGTAGCATTAGCTCCATTAACTAAAACTTCTTTATAGTTTTTTCCATTGTAGTTAAGTTGAATTGGTTTTAAGCTTTTACTGTTTGCTAAAATTTTTGGATAAATAATGGTAAACCCATTTGCTTCTGGGTTTGCTAAGATTTTGTCTTTGTTATCTTCTAAATAGATTGCTAATTTCTTTAAGTAAAGACCTTTAATAACGTCTCTACCTTCAGGGTTTGCTGAACTGTTTGATAATAATGCATTAGCTTGGTCATGAAAGGTTTTAATGTTTGTTTCGATTATTTCTTTTAATGCATCTTTTTGAATTTTTTCTGCAGAAGCTGCAAATTTATCAAAGTCAGGAGAAAGTTCTTTTGGACCATTTTCTGTTTCTGGTGTGTTTTCACCACTGTTTGCACCAGTTCCCTCTGTAGGGATATTATTGTTTGAGTTAGAAGTAGTATTGTTTGTTGTACTATCAGCTCCACCTGAGCCATTATTAGCTGAAGCACTAGTTTCAGTTTCAGCAGATACTGTTAAAACAACTGCCGGAATAGCTGAAACTGATGAAAGTAATAAGAAAGGTTTTTTTAGTTTCATTGTGCCTCCTCTGTTGGATCTAAAGCAAATAATGTATAAGCTTTTAATACTCAAATTTGATCTTCTAATTCTTGAATTTTAACTTTGTTAATTGTTGAAATATTTAGATCATCTAAAGCCGTTAAATATTTTTGTTCTTCAACTAATTTTGCAAGTTGTTGTTCTTTATCTTGTAAAAACGGTGTTATTTCTTCTTTTTGGTATAAAGGTTGTAAAGTGTCGTTGTATCTTATAGTAATATCATCTGAGTCATTTTCATAGATGAAAAAAGCATTTCTTAAGATAAAGTAAGTTTGTTTATTATCACTATCTGTAATTCTGAAAAAAGCTATTTTAAAACTAGCTAATGAACCTGGTTTGAAGTTGATTCAATTATCTTTAAGATGGTCATTAAGTTCTAATTTCTCGATTTGAAATTTAACTTTGTGCAAATTTTGAGAAACTAAACGGAGAGTGATAGAGTTGCTCATGTTATTTTTCCTTTTGTGAGTGTAATAGAACTTTTTTCTTAGATAAAATTGAAATTTGTTCAACTTCTAATTCACGTTTAGCACGAATAACTTCTAAAGTTAAACGTCTTTGTTTTTTCTCTAAATCATGAATTTTTTGGTTTTCTGATACTAATTTGTACTTTTGGTAAATTAGTCCTGATTCACTTAATAAAGTTAAAGTGATGTAAGTTAAATAAGAACTAATTTCAGGTTCGATGAATGATTCAACATCTGGATAGATTTTGAAATCTTTTAGATTGATTTTTGTTTCTTCTTTGTCTTTTTTCAGATTTAAGTTTAAATTAAGGTTATTCATTGGAATAACATTGATATAAGCATCTTTAATTTTTGATGAGTTAATTACGAATTTAACATTGAAATAACCATGAATTGATAAATATTTTTCAATGAAGTTTGGTAAAAGTTTTGATAAAACTTCAATATCATTTTGATCTTTTTCAAAAATGATTTCAAATTCGTTTTGTTTACAAAAGTTTATTGCGCTTGAACCAATAGCAATAAATAAGTCGGTTTTGTTAGCATTAGCTAAAATGTTTTTTTCATGTTTTGAATATGAGTTAGTGTCATACTCTTCAGTTTCAGTAACATAAACTCAAATTGTTTTATCTGCTTTATGTTTTGATTGTTTAAATAAATTTAAAAATTTATTGGTTGAAATTATATTTGTACCATGGATTAATGAATTATCAATTGCATATTCTTTAGCTAAATCTTGAACTAATTGTGAAGATTGATTAGCTCTTTCGTTGTAGAATGCAATTTGTTTTGATAGTTTTAAAATGTTGATTAAAGTAATGTTTTTCTTTGATTCAACAATTTTTAAAATTTTGTCTAAACTTTCTGACCTAGACTTAATTTTCTTGATATTCATTTTGTTTTAGTGTTTCTGGTCCAAATAATAAAGTTAAATCTTTTTTGTTTTGATTTAAGATAACAATCACATTAGGCATGACTTCAACTGCATAACCTTCTTTTAGTTTAGTTTCTAGCAATTCGTTAAACTTTGTAAATAATACGTTATATTTTTCATCTAATGATGCTGAAAAGTCATAAATTAAATGATTAACTGGATTTAAAATTGCTTCTGGTTGCTTAGTAGTTACAGTTGGTACTGGACTATTTAATGAGAAACGAGGGTCATTAACTCAAGTAACAGTAAATTTTCTAAATTTAATTTGACTGTGTGTAGCAAAGTGTTTATCACGATTTTCAATTACTTGTTGTCAACGAAGTGCGCTTTTTCCATAATTATTATTTAATAAAAATTGATTAATAAATACTGAGTATGAAATAAAGTTATTAGCTTCTTTTTGTTGATTAAAACTTTTAAAAATTAATTCTGAATAATCTGAAACTCTTTTTGCTTCTTGATCTAATTTTTTAAATTCTTGTAATTGTTTGCTTAGAAAAGGAATTTTAATCATTTTGCCCTCTTTCTTTTAGGTGTTTTTTTTTCTCTGCGTTTGTAGATAAAAATTCTCACAATCGCTTTTGTTCAACATAAAGCCCTGTGTAGTAGACTTAAAGTACCAAATGATACTGCTGAAATAATGAATAAATCAGCTACTTTAAATAATAACGAACCATTGTTTAACACGTCATTTTGTGGGTCTGAAGTTAATAGTTTAGCATTTAACCCTTCAAGAACAGAAGCAAATGCTAAGCAGGTTAAAATTAAATAAGCAATAATGTTTGAAACCGATGAATTTTGCTTAACAAATAATTGTCAAATAACTAATGTATATAGTGCTGAAAGCGCAGCTAATAACACTAAAATAAAGTTGTTAAACTTATCACGGTCAAACATTTTAAACGTTAATAAAATCGAAGTTGTCAGCACTAGTGTAAACACCAGTACAAAACCTTTTGTTGTTTGATTAAATGAATGAATTATTTTAGAAGTACTTACATAAGTATAAGCACCTAAAACTAAAACATCAATTAATAAAGCCAACATTCAAAATAGATGAGCCGGAACTCTATTTACTAAAATTCCATCATTTTGATTCATTGTAAAAGCGTTAATAATCATTCATGCACTAAATGACGCTAATACTACTAGCATGTAAGATAAAATGCTTTTACTGAAATTTAATAATTTGTTTCTTTGTTTACTAATTAGCAATTGACCAGCACTTGTAAAGACATATGCAACTAGCACAAACGAAAAAGCAACGGTGATTAATACAGAACTTTGAGAATGTGTTAAAACATTTTGTTTCATTCAAACATAGAAAGGATTTTGGTTGCTAAATAGAAGATCTGTATCATTTATGCTTATAAATGCAAATAGCGCAAATGATAATGTTCCGACTAAAACTCATTTAAACACTGTTGCTAAAACAAAGTTAGTTAAATAAAGTTTGTAATTTGGATAAGCCTTTTTATAAATATTTGTTGCTATAGACTCTGCTATTGTGTTAACAAGCATTAAAACTAAAAATGGAGCTGATGCAATTAACAAGTTGACAGGTGTTTTTTCAGCGGTGTATGGAAAGAAGTTTAATAAAACAAAAGATACTGCTGAAATTCCTACGTAACTTATGTAAAAGGCTAAATATTTAGATAATTTGATTTGTAGTTTTGATATATTTCGATAATTTCACAACAACGAACCTAATGCTGTAAAAAGTAAAATAACAAAATTATAAATTACTACAAAGTTCCTGCTTTGAGATTGAGAATCAGTAATTTTAAACAAGTTTGAAAAACTTAAAAAATCTTGATTAATTATGTTATTAATGTTTAATAAACTAAATAATCCTATAGCAAACGCTAAAGTTAAAGTTATTACGTTTAAAATCTGTTTAACATCTGATTTTCATAAAACGATTTTTTTATTAGTCACTATAATTTCCTTTCTATTCTATTGTGCTGGTTTAACTTTTATGCCGTTTTCAAATTTTGATCCAAAAAGACCTCAAGCTTGTGAGCTTCTAATAACTCTCGCTGCATCTTCTGAATCAACATATAATGTATCAAAAGCTTTTGGCAATTGTTTTCTGCCATCGGCTGATGTACCTGCTTCTAATAGTCCGTATAATTGTTTACCTCAACCATCTTGTAAATCATTAGGATTTCCTGAGATGTATAAAATGTGAGTTGAAGCATCGTTAAATTGTAATCTTGGTCTGTCAGGGCCACTTACAACTAATGAACCAAATTGACTTACTGCTAAATCGCCAAATGGAAGTTCATATATTTCACCTTGATTGTGAAGTGTTAATTTTTGGAATACCCTTTGATTTAAAGGCAATCCTTTCAATGATCTTAATTGTGGGTTTAAACTTAAATCGATATATGAAGGTCATGAACCTGAACCAAAACGACCATTAAAGATTCTTCAATCTTCTTTGGTTTTTAAAGCAATTTCAAAACCTCTTCTGACATCTTCAAAACTATCAGTTTTTGAAGGTCTAATTGTATTAAATTGAATACTTTCAGCTCTATCACCTGCTGCTTGAGGCGTAAAGCTTCTTAATGTTCTACCAGTTGCTGGAACGAATTTTGTATTTAATAGCGCAATTGGGTCAATTCCTCAGTCAGTTCTATCATCTTCTTCGTCAATATTAGGAATTGTTGTATATAGTCCAACGTTGTCAAGAACTTTGTTTTTTAACCCTGACATTGCACTAGTATCTTTTGTAGCAAAGAATAATTCAACAGATGTTACGTGTGAAGGTAGTTGTTCTAATAGACTTCTTAGTGATTCGTTTTTGTCAGCTTCACCAATGCTTTTAATTCTAAGCATTTTAATATCTGTGTTGTTTTTCAAGAAGTTTAATCATTTATCATAACCTTTTGGACTTGATGCATCAACTTCAAGAAGTTTCATATTCCCTTTTTTAACACCGATCGCATTATTTGGATCAGGTTTATATGTGAATACTCTTAAACCGTCATTCTTACGTACTCTTTTACCACCTACATACTCATATCCTGTAACTCTAGCACCTGTTAAACCTTGATTTATATATGATTCAGTTTCATCATATTTTCCTCATCCGTCAAAACGACCTTCAATAATTTTTTGAGGATCTCTTTGTCATTTAGATGAGTTACCTAAAGTTAGAGATTCATTTTGTTTGATTTCTCATTGCACAACAGCATTTTCTGCATCACTACGAGGACCTCAAATAGGTTGAGTATTATATCCTCATTCGCTAGCCATTATGTTTGTATGTAGAATTTGTCCAGTAGCTGCTGCTGTTTCTAGATAGTTTAAAGCATCAGTTCAACCAATTCTTAAGTCACGTCTAATTTCTTCTTTAGTTAGTTTTCTACCATATGTTTGTAAAGTACTTTTTCCATTTATTCATCTTACATATGATTCAAGTCTGATTTCATCCTCTTCAGTATCATGAGGGAAAAATTCTCTTAAGTTCTCAACTGTTAATTCCACATTAGAATCAAGTAGCCTTACAAAACCATTTACTTGATCTCTAATTTTTTGTTTCTCAGCCGCTGTAAGAACTGTTTTTTTAGGTTGTGGCAATCCTGGTTTAGTTGGTATATTTAAGTTGTTTAAATCAACTCTTTGACCTTCTTTTGATAGTGCCTTATTTACATCAACTGGTTCATCATTTCTTCTGTTTGGTGGTGTCACTTCAGGATTATTATTTGAATTTACTACTTTAACAACTTGATATTCCTTTGTCGCATTTCTTGGGAATTCTGTTGCTTGAGAAGGGTTTGCTAATTTATAACCTTGTGGCACATATTCATTAACATTTTTCTCTTCATCTGAATAATAAGTTCCTGAAATTCTTTTAACTTCATTATTATTAAATTTGAATATTAATGTGAATGTATAACTTTGTCTATTTGGAGCAATAGAAATTGTATTACTTCTACCTCTAACAATTGTAGGCTGTGTTACAACATGGTATCCTTGCGGCATTTCGTTTTGTCATGGAACTGGCGCCGGATCACCTAATGGAGCACTATATTCATAAGTTTTAATTGTTGCTCCATTGTAATCAAAAACAATAGTAGTTTTTTCTAATTCAAGTATTTTTGATACAACAATTTGATTTTCTTGTCCAGGTCTTATCGCAATTGAACCTGTTTTATCTTTTAATTCATATCCTGTAGGAATTAAAGCTATTACTCTTTCAGCTGTGATTGTCGTTTCGTCAGCTGTTGTTTTAATAGTTTTTGTTTGTCCTACTTGTTGTCCGTTATCTAAAACAAATTTAAATGTAGTAATAATTGAAAGTCTGACTACATCAAATTCATAAGTTTTATTTTCTAATTGAATTGCTGTGTTTTGGTTTCTAGCCTTGTCAAGTTCAAAACCATCAGGTATGTAAGTTCTAATATCTACTGTAGTACCTTGTTCACCTGTAATTGTTGTAGGATTAGCTACTGCTCTTCCATTTCATTTAAAGACAATTTGTGTTTGTACTTTATTTACTAAAGGTACAACTATAATAGTGTTCGGTTGTCCAGGAGTAATTAAAGGTGTTTGTGTAGAATTTTTAAGTTTGTATCCTTGTGGAATTCATTTAGGATCATACTTAATTTCATCACCTTCATAAGATTCAACAGTTACAGCACTTGTAACTGGTTCTCCTGCTTCATTATTAATATTAATAATGGTTGTGATTTTTTTCTTAATTTCTTTAATGAAAATTTCGTTTGTCTGACCCAGTTGGATTTGTGGTTCATTATCCGGGTTAGCAAGTTCATAATTATCAGGAATATAATCTGCAAGATTGATTGGTTGATTTTGTTCAGAAATAACAATTTGTGATTTAACTAAAACTGAACCATTATCAGAAACTCTTTTTAAGAAATTTAAAACTGTTCTGACTTTTACTTCAACTTCAACAACGTTAACTTCAACAGTTCCATTTTGTGCTACTACTTCAGCTTCTTGGTTTTGTGCTAATTTATAATTCTCTGGTAAATAAGGTAAAACATTAACTTTCTTACCTTCTTCTGTTTTAACTTCTTTTAAATCACCAATTTGTTGTTCTCCCTTAACAAATTTCAGTGTTAATGTAACTGGAACGGCAATTTTCTCAACATTATATCTATTTGTTCCACCTATTACATAAGAAGTTTGAGAGTTATTAACTAGTCTATATCCTGTTGGTACAACTGAATTAACATTGAAACCAGTAGGGATATCTTCATTTCTTTTTACAACAGTATCAATAACATTTTCTGTTTTACCTTCGCCTGTTGAAAAGAATACAAAAGTAGTATCTTCAAGTTGTTTTTCTCTAACAACTCAAATAATATTGTCTGATGAACCTAGTGTCGCAGATATAGGTTCATTGACAGAATATTTTGAACTATCAAAGTTATAACCGTTGGGTATTAGGTTTTGAATTTGCAGTTGTAGTTCTTCATTACTTGATGAAATGAATTCAACTTTTTTAACATCTTCATTATTCGCACTATTTCTGAAGATTAAAGTTGTTTTTTTCATTTTTTCATCGCTCTCATTTTCAACACGATCAACATTATGATCGGTATTTGAAGCTTGCGCTTGTTGATCTTTTTAGGAGTAATGTTAACAACTATTTTAGATAAGTTAGGTTTAGTCACGACCTGACTTACTGCAGAACCATTATTATATTTGTCAGCTATAAAAAAAGTAGCAGTTCCTAAAACAGTAACAACTGATAATCCACCTAATATGATTGCAGCTTTTTTAGCATATTTAATTTTTTTAGCTTTAATCATTTCTTGTACCCGTTTTAACCTTTCATTTTTGTAATCGAATTAATTACATAAAAATTATAAAAGTTAAAAAAGGCTATTTTTAATTTATTTGATTAATCTAAATATATTTAATTATATTAAATATATTTAAAATTAAAAAACTTTTTTGTTTTTAAATTAAATATTTTTATTTAAATATATTTTAAATATATTTAAATAATATCATATTTTTTAAGTTTAATTAAATTAATTTTTAATAAATAAAAAACACTTCTAGGCCTTATTTGTAGGTTTAGAAGTGTTTAAATATATCTAATATCTTTAAATCTTTAAAAATATTTATTTTTTTAATTTATAAAAATTATCAAATTTTAATTCTTTTATCTTTTGCTAGGTACATTTGGTCTGATTCTTGAATTTCATATGTCTCATGGAATAAATCATTATTCATCATTAAGACATTCCCTCTTTCTTTTGCTGGAGCATGAACATCTGATTCTAAAAGTCTTCTTGCTAGACCTTCTTTTTCGACCTTTCTTCATACTCTAGCTCAGTTTTCAAAGAATGCTTTAGCGTCAAAATCTTGTTCTAATGAAGCTGCTTCTAAAGCACATGAAACACCACCAATATCAGCAATGTTTTCAGAAACTGTTAGTTTACCATTAACTGGTCCGTAAGGTGTAATTCTTGAATTGTATAATTCAATAACAGCTTGAGTTTTTTCTGCAAATTTTTCTTTATCTTGTTCTGTTCATCAGTTATTCAAACTTCCATTTTCATCAAATTGAGCACCATTGTTATCAAATGCGTGCGAAATTTCATGAGCTATAACTGCACCAATTCCACCATAATTTGCTGATGATGATTGATTGATGTCATAATATGGAGCTTGTAAAATAGCTGCTGGGAAAACTATGTGGTTTGCAAATGGATTAAAGTAAGCGTTAATTGTAGCTGGCGACATACCTCATAAATTGGGATTTGTTTCTTTTAAATATAATGAAAAGGCGTATTCTTCTTTAATTTGATTAAATTTAACAACATTTTCAAGCACTGATGAATTTTCATCATACCCTTGAGTAATAAATTTATCATAGAAAGGTCTAATTTCTTCTGGGTAACCAATCATAACACCTAGTTTATTCAATTTCTTAATTGCCATATCTTTAGTTGCTTGACTTAATCAAGTATTATTTTCTAAACGAGTTTTATAAATGTTGATCATGTTTGAAACCATTTTTTCAACATCAGCTTTCGCTTGAGCCCCGAAGTATTCATTAGCATAGTATAAACCTAAAGGCATTGAGAAGTATTTTTCAGCAGTGTCATATGCATAAAGTTCTAATTCTCTCGGTTTATCAATTGAATAAACAGCATTTGCATATTCAACAGACTTAATTCTTTTAGTTTCATCTAAATATTTAGCTGCAAAAATTAGGTTTTTAATAAAGAATAAAGCTTTATATTTTTTAAAGTTAGATTTAGTAAAAATTTGATCTAGTTTATTAATAAACTCAGGGTTAACACAACTAATTGATTCAACATTTTGTCCAACTAAACGATTAGCTAATGTATGAATTTTGAAAAAGTGTGATTTATTGTTATATCATGAAATTTCTTTCATGTTATATAAAGAAACATAATCAGCTTTTTGCACTGATGACAATACTACCGGCACTAATAATGAATCAAATTCAATAGCATCTTTAATTAATTGATTAGCTTCTTGTTTTGTTTTTCCATAATCTACTAATAAATCATGAACCATGTTTTTTCACGCACTTAATAACTTATCTTTTTGTTCTTTATCAGCATAAGTGTCTTTGTTAGGTAAAATAAGTGAAGGTTCACCTAATCACATAACTTTAATTTTGTTGTTAATAAAATCTTCATCAACTCCAAAATCTAAGGGCATGAATGAATATTTAAATGCAAAATGCTTATAGTTTGCATTTAATTGGTGAAAGTCTTTTAAGTTTTCTAAATCTGCTAAGTATTTTCTTGCAGGTTCTCAACCTTGGTTTTCTCTTGTGTCATTATCTAAAATCATTTGATAAAACTTAACATAGTTTTGAATGTGAGCATTATTAGGAATATCTTTTTGATTTGTTGCTCAATCATGAGTTAAACCTTTTAAAAGTTTTTCTAATTTTAAATCTAATTCACCAAAAGCTGACATTGATGAACGATCTTCAGGAATTTTTGTTTCTTGCAATCAATCATAGTTAACAAAATCATAAAAATCATCTTGTAATCTTGGTTTTTGCATTATTTCCTCCTTGTTAGTGTTTAATATATTTATTATATTAAACATAATTAAAATATTAATTATTTACTTAAAAACAAAGGAATTTTTCTGTCCTGAATTATTTTTACTGATTTAGTTAACAAATTAAGTGATTTTATTGTTAATTTGATAATAAACCTAAGTGTTTTTTTGTTATTCATTGTTAGACTTAAAAACCTAAAAAGTAATATTATTTAATTATGAAAAAAATTAATTTGTTGTTTAGTGTATTAACCATGTTTATACCCTTTTTGGCATCAGTTTCTTGTGGAAATAATCAAAAAAATGTAAATGAAAGCAGCATCAATAACTTACCAATTCTTGACACTAATAATAACTTAGGTAAAATTTCTTTTAAGCCTGAAAACAAGGCTGATTTAGATTTGAGTGAATTTAATCGGAAACTTGAATTTTTAAAAAATAAATTTACAAACAACGATTTATTTCAAGAAATAATTTTACAAGCTAATAGGATTGAAAATCAGCAGTCTTTAAGAATTTTAAATTCAAAATCTGATGAATTAATTAACTTATTTTTAGAAGCTAAAAATATATTAAAAACCAAATTAAATCAACTTTTAAATAGAATTAATAACATTCAAGCCTCAATTGAAATAAATTTGAATCAAACTTTAATAAATGATTTAAACATCTTAAATACAGACATAGAAGCATTAAAATACAATCAAATTCAAGATGCTTTTACTAAATTTACAAGATATGAAAATTATTTAAACATAATTGAAAATAAATTGGTTGAATTAGTTAGAAAAATAAAAGAATTTGAAAGTTTAAATCAAAATATAATTGACAGTAATTTATCAGAAAAATATTTAGAAACTACTAGCCAAATTAAGAGTTGAAAGTCTGAAATTTTAGAGCTTGATTTAGCAGAAAATCACAATAACAAATTAATTAAAACAATTGATCATTTTAGGGAAAAATATCAAGAAGTTATAAGTAAATTAAGCACTGTTAGAGCTGATATTATAGGGTTGAAAGAACAAATTAACAGTTTGAATTTAACTAATCAACAATTAATTAACGAAAAAATTAATTTATTTGCCAAACAAGAGCAAATATCAAAATACAATTTACAACAGTTAATTGATTATAAAAATCAGTTGAATGATTTTATCTTAAAAGTAAATCAGAATACAACTGTTAACATTGAAAATCAGCAAACAAATGACCAAATTTTATCAGATCAAGAAATACAAAATTATTATGCAAACAATCCAGATTTAAAATATTATCATGACACACAAATTGACAATTCATTATTGTTAAGTAACAATAGTGAATACATTAACATGATTTTAAATAGATCTTATACTTTAACTTGACAATATCTTGATGGAACAACCTCCGGTGGAACTGCGTGAATTTTAGACTTTGCCAAATTAGATAATAACAATAACTATAAATTGTTTTTAGCTACTAATTATCATGTTGCTGTTGATATTTATTCACAAAATGATTACACTATGTATAAGCAGCCAAATAGGCTAAATAATCCAATTAAACATTTTGGTATTGGCATTGATTTACAAAATACAAATAACCCTAATATTTTAAATATTGTTAATAAATATCACTTACAAAACAAAAAGTATGCTTATAGGTTTTTTACCCCTACAGCAATGCCCAAAACATTTTTCTTAGCTCAAAATTTTATGGATAACATAAGTGATCTAAATGAAAATTATTACACCGATTTTGCTGTTTTAGAGTTGGATATAAACTTATCTGATGCACCATTAAGTTTGTCAGATTTTGACAACAATTCACCTTTAACAGGCAACAATGCTAATTTGGAATGAAAACTAGTTTTATTACATCTACAAAATGCAATCAAACTACTGGAAAAACAAAATCAAAAACTATCTAATTCAAGTGTCTTAGTAAACACTAATAATAACAAATATGCAACCGTTAATTTTGATGATTTATATTTTTTAAGAAGAAATATCTTAAACATTAAAAATAAACCAAATATGCCAATTTTTAGGGATGTTTTACAAGATGCATTAGATGGAAAAGCAGATACAATTAATAAAATAAATTCCTTAAATGATAATTTAAAATCAATTGTCAATTCAGATAGATATAAATTTGCACTAAATACTTATTTTGCAGGTTTTCCTAACCAAAATGGGTCAATTTCTACTGTTTCAAATTTATATGATGATGATAAAAATAACTTAAACTTTAGCATTAACAGACCGTTCTTCTTACCAGACACAACATATAACAACACAGTTGTTGCAAATAGAGGAACTGAGTTTAATAAAATGGGACAAAGTAAATATTACGGCGTTATATATAAAGGTTTTTCTCCGAACAAAGTAATTGGTGGTATGAGTGGATCACTAGTTTTAGATTCTCAAACTCTGCCTACAGGTATAATTTGAGGTCAATCGCCTACAAGCAATCGCTTTTTATTAGATAATGGAAAAAATATAAATTTATACACACCTTTAATGGCTTCATTTGTTCAAAATAGAGAATTTGAAAGCAATAATTTAAAAGTATTTTCTTACGACTTAATTGATGGAACTGATATTAAGTATATACACCAAAGATACTCATATAAACATGCTTTAAATCAAAACTATCCTGAATTATCAACATTATTATTCCCAAAAAATAATTAACACTAACCATAAATTACTAACTGTTTAAGTTGGAAATTTATATATTGTGACAAAAAAGCACCAGTTTGGTGCTTTATTTATTTTTCAATATTTGTTTTTAAGATTGATAAGAAGGCTTCTTGCGGAACTTCAATTGAACCAAGTTTTTTCATCCGTTTTTTACCTTCTTTTTGTTTTTTAAGTAGCTTTTGTCTACGTGTAACGTCTCCACCATATAATTTTGCTGTAACGTCTTTACGGTATGCTTTGATTGTTTCTCTAGCAATAATTTTTCCACCAATTGTAGCTTGCACAGGAACTTCAAAGTTTTGACGAGGTATAGCGTCTTTTAACTTAACACAAAGTTCTCTAGCAGCTTCATAAGCTTTATCACGGTGTGAAATAATAGAGAAAGCATCAACTTTATCACCGTTTAATAAGATATCAACTTTAACCAAATCGCTAGCTACATAGCCAATTCATTCATATTCGAATGATGCATAACCTTTAGTTGTTGATTTTAATCTGTCAAAGAAATCAAAAATAGTTTCAGCAAGCGGTAGTTCATAAACCACTTTTGAACGTCTTGAATCTACAGTTTCAAGTGATTTGTAAATACCACGTTTATTTTGGCATAGTTCCATAACATTACCAATATATTCATTAGGAATAAAAATACTTGCTTCAATGAACGGTTCTTCAATTGTCTCAATAAAAGTACGATCAGGAAATAGTGTTGGGTTTGAAATTAATTCTACTTCACCTTTTGTTGTAGTAACTCTGTATTCAACAGAAGGTGAAGTTGCAATAATACCAACCTTGTATTCACGGTCTAATCTTTCTTGCAGAATTTCCATGTGCAACATTCCTAAAAATCCAACACGAAAACCAAATCCTAAAGCTTTAGAAGTCTCTTGCTCTCAAGTTATAGAAGAGTCTGATAAAGAAATTTTTTCTAAACTTTCTTTCAAGTCCATGTAATCACGTGTGTCAATTGGGTAAAATCCTGTAAAAACAACCGGCTTCATCTTTTTATAACCCGGAAGTGCTTCTGGTGTAGGATTATTAATTAAAGTGATTGTATCACCGACATGAACTTCTTTAGCATCTCTAATTGCTGCTGACACTCATCCAACTTCTCCGGCAACAAGCTTATCTTTTTTGGTTTCATAAGGGTTTCTAACCCCTAATTCAATAACATGATATTCCTTGTCTTGATTGTCTTTTGACATGAATTTAAATCTATCACCTGTTTTTAATTCACCTTCAAAGATTCTAACAAGCATAACAACACCGCGATAAGCATCAAAGTAACTATCAAAGATTAATGCTTTTAAAGGTTTTTCATCATCAGCGTTTTTAGGAGCAGGAATATAATTAACAATTGCTTCTAAAAGTTCAGGTACTCCTTGCCCTGTTTTAGCAGAAACTAAAATAGCATTATCAGTCGGAATACCTATAACTTCTTCAATTTCTTGTTTAACTAAATCTACATTAGCACTTGGTAAGTCAATCTTGTTAATAATTGGCAAGATTTCTAAGTTGTTTTCTAATGCTAAATAAACATTAGCTAAAGTTTGTGCTTCAATTCCTTGGGTTGCATCTACAAGTAATAAAGCACCTTCCGAAGCTGCTAATGAACGAGAAACTTCATAGGTAAAATCAACGTGTCCAGGTGTATCAATTAAGTGAAAAATATAGTCTTTATACTTAATTTGTACAGCATTAAGTTTGATTGTAATTCCCCGTTCTTGTTCAAGTTCCATCGAATCAAGAAATTGAGCTTTTAATTCTCTGTTATCTACTGTGTTTGTATATTCTAAAATACGGTCAGCTAAAGTACTTTTACCGTGGTCAATGTGAGCTATAATTGAAAAATTTCTGATTTTTGACTTATTCATTTTTTATTATATTAAATTAATTTAAAAGATAAAGCAATTTAAACAGTGTGTAATAATTTTAGTTATTTCGACACTTTAAAACATTCATTTTTTCTTTTTAAGCCTATGATATAGGTTTAAAAGTATTTTTTGTTTGTTTTAACTATAAATCTTTATAAATTAATTAAATTATTGTTAATTTTTACTTTTAGCCTAGTGACAGAGCTTTAAAAGTAAAAAAATAAAAGCCTTATAGGCTTTTATTGAATTATAAATACTCAGGGTCAATATATTCTTCAACGTCTGATAATTTAACTGTGACAAATGTTGTAGCACCACGGTTTTGCATTGATGCTCCGATGATACGGTCAACTTTTGACATTGTTCCTGTACGGTGTGTAATTACTAAGAATTGAGTTTGATGTTTTAATTCTTGTAAATACTCTGCGTAACGAATAACGTTTCCTTCATCAAGTGCAGCTTCAACCTCATCTAATAAACATAAAGGTAAAGGTCTAGCTCTTAAAATAGCAAATAATAATGAAATTGCTATTAGGGCTTTTTCACCACCTGAGAATAATCTTAAACTCTTAACTGATTTACCTGGGGGTTGAGCATAAATGCTAATTCCTGATTCTAGGATATCACTAGGATCAACAAATTTTACTTCTGCTCTACCACCACCAAACATTGATTTGAATACATTTTCAAATTCTAAATTAACGTCATTAACAACTTTTGTTAATCTTGTAACTATTTCTTCATCAAGTTTTTGAATAGCTTCAAATAATTTATTTTTAGCCTCTTCAAGTTCGATTAAGTTAGAATTGTTTCTATTATATTCTTCCTCAACTTGTTGAACTTCTGCTATAGCATTAATATTAACATTACCAAGTTCTTTAATGTCTCTTCTTAGTTGTTTAATTTCTTCATAAATTAAATCAGGGTTACCTGTTAATTGATAATTTTGTTTAGCATATTCATAAGAAAGTTCATATGTTTCAGATAAACGTTCTTCGCTGGCATTTTTATCTCTTTTAGCATTTGCTAACTCAAGACTCTTTTTGTTGTAACTTTTTTGTATTAAACTAAAAGCTTTATCTTCTTCATTTATTTTTTGAGCAATTAAGCCAATGTCAGCAATAGTAATAGTGATTTGTCCTTCTAGAATTTTTGTATCCTTTTTCAATTGTGCATCAGCTTCAAGCAACTCATTATAATCAGTCAATAATTGATCTTGAGTTACTGCAGATTCGGATTGAATATTAGACGAACTAATAATTTCACTAATTTTAATAATGTCTGTTTCTAAAGAATCAATTTTTTGTTTTGATTCTCTTTCAAATTCTTTGTATTTATTTAATAAGTCATAATTACTATTTAAAGAATCAGTTAGTTTTCTAATTTTAGAATCTATTTCTTTTTTCTGATTTTCAAATTCAATTTTTTCTTGCTCATATTTATTAATTTTTGAATCAATACCAATTTCGTTGTCGCTTAACTGCGCTGAACCACCATGGATAACTCCACCGACTCTAACAACATCACCATCCAAGGTTGTAATTAAATATTTTTTGTCAACAATTTTAGCAATAACATTAGCTGCATCAATATCTTTAGCAACAATAACATTACCTAAAAGAAATTTATTTAAAACATCAAACTGTGGTTCTGTTTTTACTAAATCACTAGCAACAGCAACAAATCCAGCATTTCCTTGAATCATCAATAGATGATCATCTCTAATTTCTCTAGGTTTAATTGAAGTTAGTGGAATAAAAGTAGCCCTACCACCTTCGTTTTCTTTAAGAAACTTAACTGCTTTAGCAGCTGTTTCAGGTGTGTCTACAACAACATTTTGAAATGCTGCTGAAAGAATTGTTTCAATAGCTGTTATGTGCTCTAATTCAACTTTTAGTAAATCTGAAACTAGACCTTTAAAACCTTTAAATAAAGCCTTATTATTAACAACTGTTTTTGTACCTTTGTGTAAGTTATTTCTTTTATCTTTAATTTCTTTTAATCTTTTAATTTCTCAGTTAGATTTATTTAAACTTATTTCAATTTGAGAACTATCTGCTCTTGCAGTTTTTAAATGTTCTTGTTGGTTGTTAATAGTTTCTTGAATTCGATCTATGCTTTGTTTTTCTTCTTCATTTTGTTTTTCAGTGTTTGATTTTAAAGATTTTTTGAAATCTAAATCTTGTTTAAGTTGTTCAATGTCTTTTTCTGTTTTAACTTCTAAATCACCACTTTTAATTAAATCTGTTCTTGCATTTCTTGTTGCTATTGCTTGTTCAATCTTTTTAATTTTAGTTTCAACAGTTTTTGCTTTTTCGTCATTTAACTTTTTAGAATTATTAAGTGCTTTTAATTGTTCATTTTTTGTTGCTTGTTCTTCTTTTAAGGTCTTGTTTTTGTCTTCGTATTCAGCTTGTTTAGATTCGAATTCTTCAACTTCATATTTGTTTTCATCGATTATTTTGCTGTTTTTTTCAATGTCGTAAACTAAATAACCAACTTCAATTTTTTCCAACTGTTTACTTTTATCTAAAAAGATTTGTGCTTTTTCAGCTTGTTCTTTTAATGGTTCTAATCTGTCAAATAAACTTTTAACTTTCGGTCTTAGAATTGCTAGTGAGTTTTCAGCTTTTGTTAAATTTGAAATTGATTCTGATTTTTCTACTTTGTATTTTGAAACTCCGGCTGCTTCTTCAAAAATAGCTCTTCTTTCTTCATCGCTTGATTCTGCAATAGATGAAACTGTACCTTGTGAAATAATGGCTAGAGAACTTTTTCCAACCCCTGTTTCCATAGCTATTTTTTTAATATCTTTATGTCTACATGGTTTTCCGTTTAAATAATAGTTATTTGTCCCTTTTCCACGTGACAATTCTCTTGTGATTGTAACTATTTCTTCTGGAATAGAATTGTTTGAATCTCTATTATCAAAAGTTAAAGTAACTGTAGCTGTGTCTAAAGCTTTTACAGTTGCTGAACCAGCAAAAATTAAATCTTGCATTGATTCACCACGCATTTCTTTAGATCTTTGTTCTCCTAATACTCATTTAATAGCATCTTGAACATTGCTTTTCCCTGAACCATTTGGCCCAATTATTCCAACTACTCCACCATCAAATGTAAGTGTAATTGGGTCTGCAAAAGATTTGAATCCATGCGCTTCAAATTTAATTAATTTCATTTAATGCTCCCTGATTTAATTTTTATGTAATTTGGTTAAAGCATCAGAAGCTGCATTTAATTCAGCTTCTTTTTTGTTTAATCCCTTACCTTCACCATAAGTTTTATTATTGTGTTTTGCTTTTGAATAAAAAGTAACGCCATCTGGTAAAAGTTCGGTTTGATAATGAATTGTTTCCTTTGTTAAACTTTGGAAATATTCTTGTAATTGTCCTTTAGGATCTTTGTTGTTTTCACCATGAACTCTTTGAATTACTGGTCCGATGTATTTAATTGCAAATTCAGTGGCTGATTTTAAACCTTGATCTAGGTAAATAGCTGCAACCATGGACTCAAATATATCTGCTTGAACTTTGGCTGAATTAATAACAGACTCACGCATTTTGCCTGGTCCTGTTTTTAATAATGAAACCAATCCAATTTCCTTGGATATTTCAGCTAAAGTCGTTGTGCAAACACCTTTTGATCTTAAACGTGTTAAATCACCTGCTGAAAGAACGTCATGATATTTTTTGTAAATATAATGAGTTGAAATGAATTGTAAAATTGCATCACCAAGCAATTCTAGTTTTTCATAACTTTCATCTGGTTGTCTAGTGTAAGATGAGTGAGTAATGGCAAATATATAATGAATAAGATTTTTTGGAACAATGTTATATTGCTTTAAAAAGTCTTCTAAAGTAACATTTTCGTTTGATACATTATTCATCAGCCTGCTCCACAACTTGTTTAACTAGTGATGTTTTTAGTTGTTCTAAAACGTTTTTTGAAACTGCTTCTCTTAAGCTGACTAATGCATTGAAGTATGATACATGATCACTTGAACCATGTGCTTTTAAAGCCAGTGCATTAACACCTAAAACTCATGCACACCCTACTGAACGATAATCAAGCGTTGAAGCAACTTTTTTAAATGCACCTTTTAGTAAAAATGCTCCTAGTTTGTATAAAAATTTACTATAAATTGTTTCTTTTAAAGCACCCGTGAAAGTCATAACAGCACCTTCATAGCTTTTAAGCATTATATTACCAGCATAACCATCAATTACAGCTATATTGTAATCATCTTTAAATAAATTTCTAGTTTCTCTAAACCCAACATAATTTAAGTCATTTTGGTTAGTTAATTGACTGTGTGCTTGCTTTACAAAATCTAAACCTTTATAATCTTCAGTTCCAATGTTTAATAATGCAACTTTTGGTTCATTTTTAAACATGGTTTTATAAAAACAATTAGCTAAATAAGCTCATTCAACTAAGTATTCTGGTTTTGTTTCAATATTAGCACCTACATCTAAAAATAATAACTTTTCACCATTAACTTTATTAGCTACTGGCATAAATGCTGGACGCGAAACATTTTCCAAACGTTTAGCTTTCAAAGTTAATGCTGAAATATATAAACCACTATCGCCTGCTGATAAAATTCCATCAGCTTCTTTGTCAATTATCATTTGAATAGCTTGATTCATAGCTGTTTTTTCAGACATTGAACCTCTGATGTTCTTAGGGTCAGCAGGTTTTAAATCATTTTGAATTAATTGGATAGCATCGTTATCGATTACTAAGTGTAAAAAATCTTTAACATCACCTACTAAAGTAACTTGAGTGTCTTTGTATTTTTTAACAAAATCTTGAACTGCTAAAAAACATTGTAATGGCCCTAAATCATTACCATTAACATCAAAGACTAATTTGTATTTATATTCCATTATTCTACCCCTATAATGAAGTGATATGTTGGTTGATTTCCTTCGACTACTTCAACTTCGATATCATATGTCGCATTGATATAATTTTCTAATTCTTGTGCTTCAGCTAAATCTGATTCATCACCATAATAAATACTTACTAGTTCTTTTCCAGGCTTAATTGCTTTTTTAATTAGAAACTTAGCAGTTTCTAATAAATCGTCTTTGGCAGAAATAATTTTGTTGTCTAATATTGCTAAATATTGACCGCTTTTCACCTTAACTTTGTTAATTGTTGTATCTCTGATTGCTAGTGTTATTTCACCTGTGGTTACTTCTTGGATACTTTCTTCAATCATTTCCTGATTTTCTTCAGCTGTTGATTCATGATTAAAATTCAGCATTGCTGTAATTCCTTGCATTTGTGATTTTGTTGGAATTACAACAACATTTTTGTCATTTATCACTTGAGCAACTTGTTGAGCAACTAAAATGATGTTTGAATTGTTAGTCAAAATGAAAACTGTGTCTGCATTAACGCTATTAACTGCATTAATTAAGTCTTGAGCTGAGGGGTTTTGAGTTTGACCACTTTCTACAACATAGTCACAACCTAATTCTTTCATTCTGTTAATAATTCCGGAACCTAAATTACATGAAACAATTCCGCATGGTGTTCTTTTAGTATTTTGTTTAGCTTGTTCAAATTTTTCAGCATTAGCTTTCGAATTATTTGCTTGAAGAGTCATGTTTTCAGATTTAATCTTAATGAATTCACCGTATTCTTGAGCAATGTTAAGTAATTTTCCAGGATGAATTGCATGACCGTGAACTTTACAAATATTTTCATCAGAAACAACTACTAAAGAGTTAGCAACTTTTAGTAGTTTTTCTGATAATTCATTTTTGTCAAATGTATCTGGATTATTAAGATCAATTAAAACTTCTGTACAATAACCAAATTCACCGTCATAAACTTCACCGTCACTAATAAAAGTTTCAATATCATCATCACTTTGTTCTTTTAATTCTACAAAGCGATCATTTAAGGCTTCATTAATTCCTCAGAAAATAATGTATAACCCTTCACCACCACTATCTGTCACTCCTACTTCACGTAGCGTTTTAAGTTTGTTAGGTGTTTCATCACATGCTTTACGCATAAATTCAAGCGCTTTAGCAAAGAAAGTTAAATAAGAAACTTCTTGATTTTGAAATTCTTTAACCAAGTTTTCAGTTGTTTCACGAATAACTGTTAAAATTGTTCCTTCAACGGGTTTAAAAACTGATTTATAAGCTCTTTCAGTTGCACTCTTAAAAGCACTTAATAAACCTGCTGTATTTAATTCTTTTAACCCTTTGCAACCTAGCGCAAAACCTTTGAAAATTTGTGACAAAATAACACCTGAATTACCTCTAGCTTCAAATAGCATATCATGAGCTAAGTCAGCTGTTATTTTTTCAACTGAAGCATTTTCATTTTTAGCTAAATTATTAACAGTAACTGCCATTGTTGCTGACATGTTAGTTCCTGTATCTCCATCTGGTACTGGGAAAACATTTAAAGCATCGATTTTATTCTTAGCATTTAAAAGAGCGTTTGCACCTGATATTAAAGCCTTAGCTAATTTTTGACCATTCAAAATAAAATCCTTATTCATTCTGAACTCCTTTAATTACCACCAGTAAATTGTTAATTTTAACTTTACGTTTTGACAATTCTAGTGATAGTTGTTTGAATAATTGTGTGCTGATAAATTTTGCAGATACTCCCTCAATTAACGTCACTGCAACTTTTATGTCATAACCTTTAGAGGTTAGTTGTACATCAATTAATGAATTTAAATCACTTTCACACTCACCATACTGGCAAGAAGAAAGGTCAGAATCTAAAACAGGATTATGTAGTCGAATAATTCCTGGAATAGATGAAAGGTTGTTAATTGTTAACTCTTGAATATCTCTAAGTTCCATAAGTTTGTCCTTTCAAAATGCATAAATTAATGTATTTTAATAATTTTATTATTAAAATTGAAAAAATAAAACTTAAAGTCACAGAAAAAAACGCATTGAAATAATGCGTTTTTGTGGAATTATTTACGAATATTTAATTCGTCAATTAATTTGCTGTAAGCTTCAAAGTTGTTTTCTTTTAAGTTTCTTAAAAGTGTTTTACGTTGTGAAATTTTAGCTAAGAATCCACGTCTTGAGTGGTTATCTTTAGGGTTGTTTTTGAAGTGAGGTTTTAAACTTTCGATATCTTCTGTTAAGATAGCGATTTGTACTTCTGCAGCTCCTGTATCTTTAGCATTTTTTCCATATTTTGCAACTAATTCAGCTTTTCTTGCTTTGTTAACCATTGTAATCTCCTTGTAAGGTTATTAAATGTTTTAAACCTAGAACTTAAATCTTGTTTAAGTCCAAGCTTAAAATTTATGTTATGTAATAATTTACTGCTTAAATTGTATATTAATTTTGATTTAAATAAAACTAAAAGTCAAATTTTAAATAACTTCTAGCATTTGTTGCAATTTGTCATTTGCAGTGTCTTGATTTTTGTTTGAATAAGTTTCTTGGTCAAGAACATAATAGTATTTTAAATATGAATTTGAAACATTTTGACTGTTGTTTTGTGTTTTTATAACTTTGATGTAATAAATTCCGGAATTATCACTGTTTATTTGTGAAATTGTGTGATTAATTGAAGTTGATGATGTGATATTATTATACGTTTGAATAACTTTTTTTGATTGGTCTTTTAAGCTTATATAACCTAATTCTGCTGTAATAGAAAAGTTGTTTTCCGATGAAACTGTAGCATTTAGTTGGATATTATTTTGAATTAATTCCTTAGTTCTAGAATCGATGTTTATATATCTAGAATCTTGATCAACTAAACCGCTATTTAAAGGACTAGGTTGAGCATTTGAATCGATTATTATGTTGACACTATTTGTCATTGCAAAATTATCAGAATTTCCTACTAAATAAGCTTTTATTTTGTAAAATCCTGAGCGTAATTGAACTTTAGAGTTAAGTCTTAATTCTGAAGCTTCAATGTCGGTTAAAATGTTTTGATATGTTCCGTTTTCAGTTTCTGAAAACATCAAATCATATCTCACGCTGTTATTTCCGGCCAATAAGTCTGAATAGTTAATAAAGGCAGAAACCCCCTCAAAGTTATAACCATATTGTCTTAAGAATTCTTCTGATCTTCTAACTTGATTTGGAAGTTTTGTTGTAAATAAAAGCTTTTTATTTGTTTTATATAAGTTCTTAACTAATTCATCGTATTTAGCATTAACTTCGTTATATTTTACTTTTAAGTCTTGAGCACTGGTATTTTGGGTTTTAGAAACTTTGTCAAGATATTGGATAAATCTTAATTTGTCAAGATAATTAATTTGCCCAATTGAATCACCAACTACTAATAAATTTATTTCGTTTTTAATAATTTTTGTTAGTTTTTCTAACTCAAACTGTGAAATAGTTTGTTTTTCAAAAATAAACGTTTTTAATTCGTCTGTTAAATCCAATTTAAAAATTGTATTTAATTCCCCGGCGAATGAGTAGTAAATGTTTTTATTCTTAAGATAATATCTGCCAATTTCTTTGTTTTCAGAATTGGGAATATTAATAACTTTAGTCTGATTAGTGCTTAAATTTACAACTGCAAAATAGTTTTGATTTTCTGACTTACCATAAAAAATTAAATTGTCATTTGAACTAGCCAACATAGGCTTACCAGGGGCATTTTCAATACCTTTAGCAATCTTAGGATCTGTAAATAAATCAGTTAAATAAACATCTTGTAAAACTCTGTATTCTTCGTCATAAGGACTATAAAAATCTCTTTTGTAAAGATATTTTTTATTATCAGATGAAGATTGGGCTAATGTATATCATTTTCCATTGTAATATTCATATCTACTGCGTAAATTTAATCAATTTGAGTTTTCATAAACAAAACCGTAAATTGAACGTTTGTCAAACTTCATTAGCTTGTAAGGACCATAATGTCAATCTTCTGTATTTTTAAAACTATCTCAATTTAGTCTTCAAAAAGCACCATCACTAAATTGTTGCGAAAAAATAGGTTCAGTTAGATTAACTCCTATTGGTGATAAAAACTCTTGATAAGAAGTATTTTCTTTATCAATTGTTGGATTGTCATCGTTTGGAGATAATCCTGCCGAATAAGCATCTCCTCAAGTTGCATCTGATAAGTATCATTTTGGTTTATCATCGCCTGGTAGTTGAAGTTTAATATAAACAACTAAGTGAGAATCACCATTAACTAATTTTCCTGTTATATTAGCAATTGCTTCAATCCCAACTAAGTTTAATAAATACCCATAAGAAGAAGCATAAACTGCACAAACTGTTAATTGATCAAAAATATCCTTTTCAATAGTTGAAACTAGTCTGCTAATGTCATATTTAAAGTATTCAAGAGTATAAAGTCATAAAGCATAAGCTTTTTCATAATCTTTCATACCATCTTTAATTTTGTTTAAACCATTTCTTACAAAATCTTTATATGAATCGCTTAGGGCATTTTTGGTGTATCAATTTGATGCATATTTTCCATGTGAAATTCCAGTTACTGTGTTGTTATCAGCAGTTCTGTGAAAGTCTAGAGAACCACTGGCTAATGATCATGCTGGGAAATTAATTCAATTATCATTAATCCATCTTGCATAAGCTCCTGACATTAAATTAGAAGAAATTTGTCTATCTCCAAATGAAAATTCTTCTAAAACTCCATTACCGGCAATGTAATTAAACATATCAATTAAATCGTCTTCAGTTAATGCACTGTTTTTCTTATGAATTAAAGGAGCAGTTCCGTAATTAAATCCTTCTGCTTCTTTATCAGATGAACTTACTTCAAATAAAGCAGGATTAAAATATTTGCCCTTTTGATTAATTCTATTTTCATTAACTAAAACAACTTCCTCATTATTTTCTTCGATTGGAGGTTGATTTTGGTCATGAGTTTCAGTTTCTTCAGGTTCATTAACAGGTTCAGAGGCTTCATGATTTTCAACTGGCTGTGTTGTGGTTTCTTCAATGTGTGATGTTTCTGGATCAGGATTTGAGTTATTCACTTCACTGTTTTCTGAGGTTTTATTTTCGTTTTCAACTACATTATTGTTATCTGAAATTACATCATGGCTTACTTGTCTGCTATCATCACTTTGTTTTTCAGGTGTTTCAGGTTCTTTTGGTTGATTATTATCACCTGGGTTTTGGTTATTCGGATTGGTTTGTTCTTGTGTTTCTGGTTGTTCTGTGTTAATTTCTGAATTTTTTGAGGTTTCTGGATTTACTGTTTCTGTGTTTATGGTTTCTTCTTCTTTTTGTCCTTCAGTTTTTGTTTTTTCATCAACTGAATTTCTCGGAGTTTCTGGTGTTTGTTCTGGTTCAGAAATTTCTGTTTTATGTGTGTTAGTTTCTTCGGAAGTATTTATTGTTTCTTTTTGTTTATTTTTATTATTTTGATTTTCTTCTGCCTGACTAATTAGTCTTTTAGTGATTTCATCATTATTAGTTGTTGGGTTTTTTACTTCTGACTTACTTTCAGCTGTGTTTGTCTGACAAGCTGCAGATATTATCGGTAAAATTAAAACACTTGAAGTTAGTGTTAAAAGTATTGTTTTTCTCTTCATATCTCTACATTTTTATAGTTATAAACTATAAATTCCTTAATAATTAAATTATATCAAGACCAAATTAAATTTCAGAACAAACTATATTTATTCAAAAGCTTGTAAACTTGTTTTTTTAAATCAAAAAAATCAGCTAAATGCTGATTTGGTTTTTACTTCTTGTTAAGTAAATTTAAAAAATATTGTTTTGCATTATCTAAGTCGCTTTCAATAATTTGATCATCAATTGTTGAAATAATAAGTCTAATTTCGTTAAAAACTTCAATATAAACTTCTGCATCAATTCAATTATTGCTTTGTTCAAAATCAATTAGTTGGAAATGATATTGTTTATTTAAACCAACATGAATTAAGGCATAAAAAACTAAATTATCAACATAAATCTTTGATGCATAAATACCTGAATGCAGTTTTAGAACCTTGTAATCAATATCCAATAAATTTTGATCCAAAACCTTAGCTAAAATTGGGTATTCAAAAACTAACATAGAATTTGCAAATTCAACTTTTCCAAATTCAAGGTTTTGTTTAATTAAACTCGTTGAAATTTTTGTGTTTTGAATTTTTACAAAGTCTACAATGTGGTTTGTAGCATTGTCATATTTAAAATCAATCAAATTTCACTTAGCGCCATTTCCGAATTTAAAATCTTTGCCACCAATTAAATTTATTTTTTGATTTTGAGATAAAAGTTTAATAAATTCTGCACCTTCAAGATGCTTAATTTCTCAAAAGTCCAATTCTATAACTGCATCAAAAGGAAACCGAGCAAGTTGAAAATATTTAGCTTTTGAATTAGCAAAATAATTTTCTTCGAATTTTGGCATTCCACTTTCAACATTAAATGTGACTAAAATGTTTCTACCAGGTAGTGAATTAGCTTTATTAAAAAGTTGCAAATGTCCTAAATGAAAACTTTCAAATGAACCTAAAATAAAACAATCATTTTCTTTAGTTTCAAATTGTTCTAATTTATAAACTACCAAGTCTTGCATTAAATTAATTTAAGTTCCTTAAGTTTTAAATAAGCTCCATCATATTCACAATCTAAAGCAATATCATCTGATACAGATTTGATTTTTTCATTAGCTCTTTCCATAGCTACACCATATCTTGCATCTCTTAACATTTCAAAATCGTTTGAGCTGTCTCCAAAAGCTATTAAGTTTTTGTCAATTTCTAAACCTAATTTAGAACATAAAACTGAAAGTGTGTGTGATTTAGACACATTTTTAGGTCCGATAAAAATGCCTCTAGATCATCTTGCAGAAATTTCCATGTTTAAATTGTTTTCATCAATAAATTTATGAACCAAGTCTGATGTTTCTTTAACTGTATCTGTGTTAATTGTAATTACATATAAATTATCAGAGCTTAATTTTGTTTCATCAAAATCATAATAATTTGAGATAAAAGGCTTTATAAATCATGAATTTAAAGGCATTGATGGGGATTTGAAAACTTTGTCAAAATCTGAAACTGCAAATGCATTAATTCTATCTTTTAAATATTCATAGATTTTTAAAACATCTTCTTTATTTAAAGTGCTTTTGTAAATAAATTCTTTTTTAACATTGTCTCAAATAAATGCACCATTCGCTCCAATAAAGTAATCAACAGGGTCTAATTGTTCTAAGAAGTCTCCGATTGTTGCAAATTCTCTGGCTGTTGAAATTACCGAAACTATGTTGTTAAGTTTTAATAAAGGAAAAATTTTTCTTGTATTTAATGAAAATTGATTTTGTCCATTAGGTAAAATTGTTCCATCAACATCAAATGCAGCTATTTTAATTTCATCTTTTAATTGTTTCATTATAAAATCCTTTCTAATGCTGTTTTTTTAGGATAAAAAATATTTTCTTTAATTTCACCAACGCTGGCTACTAAACCTAGTGAATTAATCATTAAAGCCTTGGTGTTAGGCATTTTAGTATTTAATTGTATTGGATTACCATTTGATAATTTTATAAACATATCAGGCATTAATTTAATAGTAGGCATAGAAATTAAATCCCAAAAATCAATCTTTTGAGTTTGATTCTCTGATAGATTATCTAATTCTATTTCACCTATTTTAGTTCTTACTAAAGATGACATAACACAGCAACTATTTACTAACTTAGCAGTGTCATTTAACAACGTTCTAATATAAGTTCCTTCAGATACTTCTATTAATACTTTTGCTTCTTGTTTTGAGTAATCAAAGTTTAAAAGTTGATATTTATAAACCTCTATTTGTTGTGGTCTTAGTTCGACTTTTTCATTATTTCTTGCATATTCATAAGCTTTTTTACCATCTATTTTTTTAGCACTATAAATTGGTGGTATTTGTGTTTTAAATGCTTTTGCTTTTTGAATTGCTTCTTCAAACATTTCTTTAGTTATTTTTGGTGTATCAATCTGTATCAAAGGCAAATCAGTGTCCAAACTGTCATTTGTATATCCAAACAAACATGTCGCAATGTATGTTTTATTTTTATTGTCTATAAACTCTAATAATTTTGTTTCAAAATCTGTCGCTACTATCATTAAACCGCTTGCTAGTGGATCTAAAATGCCACTATGACCTATTTTTTTAGTGTTTAATGACTTTGATAACTTACGAACTGAATTATTAGCAAAAGTGCCTGATTGTTTATGAAATTTATAAAACATGAAGCCCCCAATATGGTTTAAGTACTTAAATAATATACTTTTTTAAATTAAAAATAAAATTTTTAATGATTAATAAATCAGTCAATTTTAAAAGTGTTATAATATTTAACAATTATGAATAAAGATGTCAAGAAATTACCGATTATTATTTTTACAGGACCAAGTGGTGTAGGGAAAGGTACAGTTGAAAGATTGCTTTTCAACTTTGAAGAATTAAACCTTTCTCTATCTTGCTCTGCAACAACAAGAGCACCACGTGATGGTGAATTAAACGGAGTTCATTATTATTTCATTGACACTGATTTATTCAGAAACAAAATTAAATCAAGAAAATTCATTGAATTTTCTTTTCACTTTGAAAATTATTACGGAACTTTATATTCTGAATTAGACAAAATTTATAAGAAAAAGAAAGTTCCATTACTTGAAATTGAAACTTTTGGTGCAACAACCATTATGAAAAAATTTGCTAATCCAGATTCAAAAGAAAGCGAAAAATATAATCTGATTACAATTTTCCTAGCACCTCCAACAACTGATGATTTAAGGAAAAGAATTTTAAATCGTGGTTCTGAAAACTCTGTAACTTTAGAAAGAAGATTAAAGAAGGCAGAAGAAGAGCTTGAACAAAAAGACAAATTCAAATATGTTGTTATCAATGACGTCCCTGAAAAAGCTGCAAATAGAATTAGAAAAATTCTGCACAAGGAGTTAGGTCTTGACCATTAAATATTTTGCTGATTCAGTAATTGGACCAAGAAAGAAAAACGATGATAGAGTTCACGTCTTGCATGAACAAGACGTGACTTTAGCTTTGCTTTGTGATGGAATTGGGTCTCATTATTTAGGCGATGTTGCTGCTAGTGTTGTAGTAGATACCTTTAGTAAACTTTTTAATGAAACTAAACGAATTCAAAAAGTTTCTGATGCTAAAAAATGAATTTATCAAAGCATTAATCAATCTAAAGAAAGTTTGAAAGAATATGTAATTCCTGGACGTAATTCACAGAACCTAGGAACAACTGCTGTTGGTGCATTGATTTTAAAATCTCTGAAAACTATTTTATTTTTTAATGTCGGTGATTCTAGAGCTTATGTATTAAAAAAAGATAAAGATTTAGTTCAAGTTACTGTTGATCAAAATTTAGAAAATCAACTTCTTAAAATTGGTAAACAGCCTGATGTTCTCGAAATGGAACAGTTAAAATCTTTAACTAGTGCTATTTCACCAGGTTTTACAACTACAATCGAAGTTTATGAAATACAAAAAAATGGTTTTGAAAATATTTCTAAAATTTTATTAACATCAGACGGTATTCATGGAGTGTTAAGTAAAAATGAAATAGAATTTCTGCTTAATAAACCAATTCCACCAAGAGCAATAGTTCAAGAATTGATAGAAAATGCAAATTATTCAAATCCAACTGACAATATGAGTGCTATTGTTGTTGAATTTTTTGAAGATTTAGAGTTAGGAGCAAACAATGAATATAAATAATTTTGTCCCTGAAAATTCTACAATTTATCAAAAATACACAATCAAGAGAATAATTGGTCAAGGTGGAATGGGTTGTGTTTTTTTAGTAGTTGATAATGAAGACCCTTCAAAACAATATGCCTTAAAATACCTTCACCCAATGGCTGATGCAATTACTGTAAAAAGATTTAAAGAAGAAGTGAATTTACTAAGAAAAATTCAATCAAACTACATTCCAAAACTGTATTCATATTGCTTTTTAGACAAAGAAAGCTATTATGTTATGGATTATATTCAAGGAAACACTTTGTTTAATGTAATTCGTGCTGAAGGTGCGATGAATGCAAAAAGAGCAAGAAATTTTCTTAAAAAAACCGCTGAAGCAATTGGTGAATTACATGCGAATGGAGTTATTCACAGGGATATAAAAAGTCAAAACATTATTTTAACCAATACCAATGAAGTTAAAGTCATCGATTTAGGAATTTCTTTAACTAAAGATTCACAACGTTTAACAAAAGTTAACGCTGTAATTTGTAGCCCATTTTATGCAGCTCCTGAATACAGTATTAAAAATGCTGAAATCACAAAAGCAGTTGATATTTATGCGCTTGGTGTTTTAATGTTTGAAATGTTAACTGGTCAATATCCATTCGAAGGTGCAAGAGATCAAGATACTATTTCAATGCACTACAAAAACACCTTCCCATCACCAAAAGATTTTGTAACAGTTCCTCAACCATTAGCTAACGTTGTTATTAAAGCTACTGCTAAACGTCCGGAAGACAGATATGAATCTGTTTATGACTTAATTAATGATTTAGAAACTTCATTAGATGCTTCTAGAGTATTTGAAAAACCTCTTGTTCCTAAGACTTTAAAACCCAAAAAAACCTTATCTCAAAGAATTAACTCTAATGCATTTTTAATTAGTTGTATCGTTATTATTTTGCTAATTATTATTGGATTTGGAATTGCTTTATACTTCTTAGGATTGTTCTAATGCAATGTAAAATTTTTAAAATAATAGCAAATCAATACACTTTAAAATGTCAAGGTCAGGAACAAGAAGTTGTTTTTCCACTTGCTGGAAAATTAAGATTAAATGACTTTAGTCCAGTTGTCGGAGATAATGTTATAGTTGAAAATGGCTTAATAGTTGAGGTTTTAGAAAGAGAAAATTCTTTTATTAGACCAAAAGTTGCCAACGTTGATCAAATGATTGTTTTTATGTCAATAAAAGAACCTGAATTTCAAAACTATTTAGTTGATAAATATTTAGCAACTATTGAAAGCAAAGATATAAAACCAATTATTTTTTTAACTAAAGTGGATTTAGATCTAGATTTAGCTAATCAAATAAAAGATTTGTATCAAAAAATGGGTTATTCAGTTTATTTAATTGATAATAAAAATGAGCAACAATTGAATTTACCAGAAAACTTATTCACAGATAAATATAATGTTTTTATGGGTCAAACAGGAGTCGGAAAAACAACCACTTTAAACAAGCTTGGAAATTTTGACTATCAAACTCAAGAAATCTCAAAAGCACTCAATAGAGGTAAACACACAACAAGAAACGTGGCAATATCTAAATTGTTAAATGGTTATTTAATTGACACACCTGGCTTTTCGTCTCTTGATTTGTTTTTAAGCCCTATAGAGTTAGCTCAAAGTTTTAAAACTTTCAAAGAATTGTCAAAAACATGCAAGTTCAGAAATTGTTTACATATCAACGAATCTGAAAGCAACTGCGCTATTAAACAGAACTTAAACACTGATTTAATACCACAAATCAGATATAATAACTATATTAAAATGCAAAACGAATTAAAGGGAACAAAATAATGAAAAAATATGTTACTCCTAGTCTTTTAAATGTCGAAAAAGACAAAAGACCAGCTATGGCTGACACATTAGTACAAAACGGAATTAAATGAATTCACTATGATGTTATGGATGGTAAATTTGTGCCAAATACAGCTATTGAAGTGGACGAAATTATTAACATTGATCAAAATCATTCAAAACACCTTAAAGATGCACATTTAATGGTTGTTGATCCTTATGAATATGTGGATCAAGTTAAAAATAACGTAGATTTTATTACATTCCATTATGAAGCCATTTCAAATGATTTAGTAAAGTATCAAGAATTTCTAGAACAAAATTATCATGATTTAAAATTAGGTTTAGCTATTAAACCAAACACTACTGTGGAAGAAATAAAACAATTTTTACCTAAATTATCACTTGTTTTAGTTATGTCAGTTGAACCAGGTGCTGGTGGTCAAAAATTCATGCCTTCAGCCTTAGATAAAATTGCTGAATTAAAAGCTTTAAGAGATTTAAATGGTTATGACTATTTAATTCAAGTTGACGGTGGAATCAACTCAACTACAGGTCCTGAATGTTTTAGTGCTGGTGCTGATGCATGTGTTGCTGGAACTTATATTGTTGTTGAACCAACTAAAGAAAGAATTGATTCAGTTTTAGGAAAATTCGCAAAATAATAAAAAAGTCCGAAAGGACTTTTTTAATTGCTTTCTGAAAGACTTTGGATAAAGCTTTCAATTGAATGTTGTGAATTGGTGAATAATGTAGAATCAAAGTTGAAGAACTTATTATATTGATTTAAAACACTTTCAGCCACTTCTTTATTTGATTCATTTTTTTCTGCTACTTCAGTCATTTTTAGAACCATGTTTTTAAATAAATCATTATGATTTTTGAAAATGTATAACAATAATTTTAGAAAGTTGTTGATGTCGTCAAAATTAGTTTGTTGTGTTTGAAAATAACCAACAAAATCTTTTTGATAAAAAGCGATTTCAGGGGCGTTTTGATAATTGTTTCAACTTTTATTAATATTTGACTTAAGTTTTACAAGAAAAATAGTTAACAGCTTTTCTTTTTCCAGATCACTTCAATTATGTAAATGTGAAGTGTCTGAAAATAAGGCAAATAAGTTTTGATTTCAAACATTTATTTTATTAATATTTTGATTCGCTTTTTCAATAGTTTGAATATTTTTTTCAAATTTTAAATTAAACTCTGAAGTTTTTGTAATCAATTCTTTTACTGTAGAATTGTTAAAAGCTTGAAAAAAACTTACAAGCAAAGTATCTAAGTTATTTTGTGAAAACAAAGCTTTTTGTTTAAAACTGGTAAAAGTTATTGTATTTATAGATGCACCTAGTGTTTTACGATGATTTTTTAAGGTAGTTAAAACATTATTTAACTTTATAAAATCATTAAATCTTTCTTGGATATTTGCAACTTGATTATTAGTTAAACTTTTATTAACATCAGCATTAATTTCTTTTTTAAACTCTTGATATGTTTTAAAAGTTTCAGGAATTGCTTCAAGTTTTGTTTGAATTATTTTGTTTAAAAAACCTTGTCTTGAACTACTTGTTTCTACTTGGTTTTGACTATTGTTGCAAGCTACAGCAACTAAAGCTGGTGATACTGCTAAAATTGGTGTAAATAAAAATATTTTTCTTGACATTTGAACTTCCTTTGTGTATAATTATTTTACCAGTAATTAATTAATAATATTTTTTAATTAGATACTTCTATTTAAGAAAAAAGATGTTATAATTATTGAGTATCTGGGGGATAGCAAAGCGGCCAAATGCGGGTGGCTGTAACCCACTTTCTTAGGATTCGGGGGTTCGAATCCCTCTCCCCCCACCATTTATTGCCCCATAGCCAAGCGGTAAGGCATCGGGTTTTGGTTCCGACATGCGTTAGTTCGAATCTAACTGGGGCAGCCATATCACTAAATAAGTGTAATCATAACTTAGCATTGCTAAGTTATTTTTTTGCTTTTTTTTAAAATTTTTGCAACAAAAAAAACAAGCATTATTTAATGCTTGTTTGATTTTTGGGTCGATATTAATCTAATATTAAATTTCAACTCCTGAAAGTCTATTTCTTTCAGGGTCAATTTCTGTAATTTCAATTTCTAAAATTTCGCCAGGTAAATATTTCTCATAAATGCTTTGGTTTGGTTCTAGTTTTAATTTTGTTTGATGGACAAATAAACTTTGTTTTAGTCCTATATATAGGAATATTCCAAAATCAGTAATATTTTCAACTGTTCCTTTAACTTTTGTTCCAATTTTTAAATCTGAAAGTTCAGTTAATGAATCTTTTAAAATAAATCCTTCTTTTTGATCTGAAATTAATTTAATTGGACTTGCAAACGCTTTTAAAATTAATTCTGCTAAATATTGATCAATATTATATTTTGACACAAGCTCATCAATTTTAATTGATGAAACATCAATTCCTCTTTCATCTAACTCTAGGTTATAGTCCTTAATAATTTTGTTAGCTATCTTATAAGACTCAGGGTGAATAATAGTTTTATCTAAGAAATTATCTGAATTAAAAATTCTTAAGAAACCAATACATTGTTCAAACGTTTTTGCACCAATTCCTGCAACTTTTTTAACTTCATCACGAGATTCGAATTTTGGATTTTTCTTTGAATTACGGTAGTCAATTATATTTTGTGCATGACGTTTACTTAATCCTGCAACATAAGTCAAAATAGCTTTTGTTGCTGTATTTAAGTCAACCCCTGTTTCATTAACGACTTTATTGACTTTGAAATTTAAATAACTTTCAAGTTCTTTTTGATTAACATCGTGTTGATATTGTCCAACACCGATTGATTTAGGATCGATTTTAACAAGTTCATTTAATGGGTCTAAGAATTTACGCCCAATATTAATTGCACTACGTTGTTCAACACTTAGTGTAGGAAATTCTTCAATCGCAACTTGTGATGCTGAATAAACTGAAGCTCCAACCTCAGAAACAATGGCATATTTAATGTTTAAGTTTAAATGTTTAATTAAATCAGCCACAAACCTTTCTGTTTCTCTTGATGCTGTTCCATTTCCAATAACAATGATGTCAATATTATGCTGCTTAATCATCTTTGTCATGATTTCACGAGCTTTATCCACTTGTTTTCTAGGCTCATTTGGATAAATTACATCAATACCTTTAACTTCTCCATTTTCAGATAATGCAGCTAATTTACATCCATTAACAAAAGCTGGATCTATGGCTAAAATATTATGTCCTGAAACTGCTGGGGCTTTTAGTAATTTTTCAACATTGTTTGAAAAAATCTGAATTGCTGAACTTTGTGCAACTTCAAATAGATCACTAAAAATTTCACGTTCAATACTTGGTAATATTAAACGTTTTAATGAGTCTTTTAAAGCATCATAAACGTTATTTTTGTTGTTTCTTGATTTGTCAATAACCTTTAGAATGATGATTTCTAAATATTCTTGTTTATAGTCAAAATTAACTTTTATATAACCTAGTTTTTCAGCCCTGTTGATTGCTAAAACATTATGGTTTTTAATGTACTTAATTGGAATTTTGTATTCGTAATAATTTTGAAACTTTTTAGTAGTGTCTTCTTGGATTTTTTTACCTTTTGATGTATTAATAGTTCCATAAGCTATAATATTTTGTTTAATACCTTCACGTATATTAAAGTCCTGTGAAATTCATTGTGCAATAATATAATTAGCGTTTTCTAAGGCAAATTCTACGCTTGGTATATTTGCATTATCCACATATTTTTTAGCTTCTCTAATGCGATCAAATTTAGGATTTTTATTTTCAAAAATAGCCTTTGCTAATGGTTCTAAACCAAGTTCAATGGCTTTTGAAGCTTTTGTTACTTTACCGACTTTAAACGGTTCATAAAGTGCTTCTAATTCGCTTTTGGTTTGAGTGTTTAGAATTTTATTTTTTAAATCTTCAGTTAATAAATCTTTTTCAGTCAAGATTTTAATAATTGATTCTTGCCGTTCTAATAATTCTTTTTTATATTTAAAAGTTTCTTCAATTTTGTAAATAACTTCTTCGTTTAATCCGCCAGTTAGTTCTTTACGATAACGTGAAATAAAAGGGACAGTGTCACCTTGATTCAACATTTCTAAAACAACTTCCACTTGTTTGACAGTAATATTAAGTTCTTTAGCAACTAGTTCATTAGGGTTTTTGTTAGCCATAGTTTCTCCTTTTTTGTAGTTTTCTAATTATAAGCATTTTTATAATCTTTATTTAAAAATAAAAATCGTTTCACTAAATTTAGTGAAACGATTAAAAAATTATTATTTTTCTTAATTATTATCAGGTTTATTGTAATCAGACGGTTTTTCCATAACTTGTGATTTGTAGTTGTGGAATGAAATAACTTTAACAATGAATGGGTTAATAAATGTTTTTGTTAGACCTTGTACAAATAAGTAAAATACTGGAGCTAATAAATCACCTAAAATCATTGCTACTGTTCCATAAATAATTGATTGAAATACGTGTCCTTTAGCAGCTAATCCATCAGCAAATCCATAGTTAGCTACACCAATATGACTACCTAAATGGTTAACTCCACCTTCTGTTGAAAGGCTTAGTAAAGCAGGGAATTGTTGTGCAAAACCACGTGCCGGGTTAATTGCAGCGGTTCCTCCTAATAATCCCATTCAAACACTTAATGAAATAATGAACATAATCATTAAATCACGATATTTATTGTTGATGTTTGGTGAAAAAATTGGGAATAATAAAACTCCTGTCATTATCATTTCGATAAAGAAAATTCATGCTGTTCCTGCTGAAATAGCGCTTGAAATATTTGCTGGATTTCCTGTTGCTGGTTTAAATGGTGGAAATACTTTTGCAGCTGAATTCACAGCTGAAATAGGTAAGTTTGATAATCCTTCAGGATTTCCGATTTTACCAATTCCAAAAATAATTGCACCGGCTGTAAAAGCACCCAAGATTTGAATGAAAATTTTAAAGCTTGTGTAATATCCGTTGTTTGTACCGTTTAAATAACGGAAAATACTTACCGCTGGGTTTAAATCACAACTTCAACGTAAAAATAAGAATAAACAAATTCCAACTGCAATAAATCCTGCGTAAAATCCAACAATGATTGGGTGAATTAAATATTCTTCAATAACTCTATCTTTAGTTACAAAAGTACTTAACCCTGCTAATAATAATGAAATTAAAATTGTTCCAAAATATTCTGATAAACCATGAATCATTCATGTTTTAGCATCTTTTGGTTTTTCAGCATTTTGTCTTTTTGCTTCTGTAAGCTTAAAAGGTGAAAACACCTTTGCTAAAGTGCTTTTAAAGGTAACGTTGTGCTGATTTACATTTTCTAAATGCTTATCCATTTAAAACCTTTCCGTTATCTAGGAGTCTTAATGCGTTTGCAAAATCACCTTTAGCAGCAGCATCTGCATGATCTAAAGTTGCTTTAGCAATTTGAGTTAAAGCTAAGTCGGTTAAAAACGCTTGGTGAGATGTAATTAAAACATTTGGATGAGCGATTAATTCTTTTCACTCTGGGTCTAATTGTTCTAATTCAGCTTTAACTGCTGAAACATCTTCATAGAAACGACCTTCTTCACGTTCTAAAACATCAGCTGCATAACCTTTAACTTTACCTGAATTTAATCCATTTAACATTGCTTTAATATCAACAATTTCACCACGAGCAGTATTAACAATAACCACTCCGTCTTTCATGATATTAATAGCTGCTTGATTAATTAAATATCTTGTTGAAGGTAGTAATGGACAGTGAATTGAAATAAAGTCTGATTCTTTTAACAATTGTGTTAATGAAACAAATTCAAAACCAAATTGGTTAGCTAAGTCAGGAAAGTTTTGTTGTGCAAATGAATCAAATACAATAACTCTTGCTCCTGTCGCTTTAGCTATTTTGATAAATGTTTGACCGATTTTACCTGAACCAATAACTCCAACTGTTGAATTACCAATACATTTTCCTTCAAGCCCATTTAATGAGAAATTGTAGTTTTCAACCCTTTTGTTAGCTGTAATTAAATTACGATTTAGAGCTGATAAACCTGCAAAGGCAAATTCACCAATACTTTCAGCTGAGTAGTTAAAAATTCTGAAAACTTCAATCCCTAATTGATTAGCTTTTGCAACGTCAATTTTGTTGTATCCCATTGATCTTTGGAATCAGTACTTAACACCTAGTTTTGACAATACTTCTAAAATAACCTTGTCTCCATAAGTATTAACAAAACAGCAAACTGCGTCATATCCCTTAGCTAAAGAAACTGTATTTAAGTTTAAATTTTCTTTAAAGAAAGTAATTTCATGACGATTATTGTTGTAAAGATTAAATGATTCAATGTCATAATCTTTGGCGTCAAAAAACGCTATTTTCATGTATAACTCCTATTTTTATGTAATATAATCAGATTATTTTAATTATAAATTATTTAATTAATTTAATTACTTGAATTTTAGCATAGCTGAAAGTCAAGCATAAAAAACAAAAACACCATTTTTAGTCTAAAAAATGGTGTTTTTTTTAACTTTTTAGTTATTTTAGTGTAATTGGATAGTAATTTTTAGTTGTTTGCTGTTTTGTTATTTTTATGAAAAGTAATTTTTTTCTAAAGTTAAATTCTAATGCATCTTGGAAGTGAAAAATAGTACCTGCAAGTAGTAAATATGAAAATCCTAGGATTAAAAAGCTAATTGTTGATACTCCAAATTTTGTTAAAGGTCCTAGAAGGTTTGCAAATGGGTTAATACATTCATTCCTACATATCAGTAATTACTTCTTCATTCAGCACTACCATAAGTCCCTAAAATAAGGTTTAAAAGGAATGAGAAAAATAATAATCCACCAAAAATACCAGTTGTAATTAATGTGTCTTTAAATCTTAAATCGTAAGGGTATAAGATGCTAATAATTACTGGTGTGATTAAAACAAAAACATGACAAAGCACAAAATCCCAGTAATAAAAATTGTTGTATAGTAAATGGAATTGTACTTTTGAACCTTTGCTGAAAGTTTGACCAAAAGCGACAAAGTTTTCTTTTGGTTCATAAATTGAAATAGTGTCCGGTAAGCTTAAAGCCAGTAATGCTCCTGCTATAGCCATTGGTGCAATATATTTCATTCATTGTGGTTTGTTTAGAATAAAAATGATTGCTATCATTAAACAAATAATGCGACAAAAATGAAGTGGTAATCCTTCTCATTGTCTAGGAAAGTGGCTTATAAACACTAAAGACATTCTGATTATCATGAAAATGAAGATAATAATTCCAGAGGCTAATAATAAGTTTTTTTGTTTTTTAGTGGTTAATTTTGCGTTATTAATAAATGATTGATAAATATATCTCTTTGTCATTCATAAAATTAAAATTAACAATAACGATAAAAGTAAAAATATATAAATAGGCAGCTTAGTATTGGTAAAGTTTATTTGGTTTTCTGAAACTGAATAAGTTCCTGTTCAAGAGAAAAAACCATGTTTTAAATACCAATACTTTTCACTTAAATTAGGATATTGTGAATTCATAACTTAATTGTACAGTAAAACCGCTTATTTTGGTTAAATTGAAGTATTTTAACAGTATTTAAAATCACAAAGTTGCATTATAAAAACGCTTGAATAAGCGTTTTTATAAATTTATTTAATAAGCAATGATTCTTCATCCATTTCAGCGGGTTTTGCAATGTTGATGTAGTCTAAAACAGTAGGAGCTACGTTTGCTAATTTACCATCTTTAAGTTTTAATGATTTATCGTTTGTAATTAGCATTACTGGACTACTTGTGTGTTTTGTTGCAGGTTTTCCATTAGCATCTTCTGTAATTTCAGCATTTCCGTGATCTGCTGTTATGAAAATTGTAACGTCATTAGCATTAGTTCAATCTAAAATTCTTTTAATTTGACTGTCTAAAAATTCAACTGCCTTAATAGCTGCTTGTAAGTTTCCTGTATGACCAACCATATCTGGATTAGCAAAGTTCATAATAGTAACATCAAAATCTAATGCGTTAGCTAATAATTCATCAGTGATACCTTGCGCTGACATTTCAGGAGCATCTGCATATGATTCGACTTTTAATGAATCAACCATAATTCTTTTTGAATTTTTAAATTCAATATCATTACCACCGTCCATGAAATATGTAACATGGGCATATTTTTGTGTTTCAGCAATTCTTAGTTGTTTTAAGTTGTTTAATTCTAAAACTCTACCAATTGGCATTGAAATATTCATTTCTTCAAATGCAACAATTGTATTAATTCCTTCATATTTCATCATTGAAACAAACTTGTCAATCGCAACTTCTTTGCTTGGTTTAACTTGATATAAGGGTGAACCAATAAATAAGTGAGTTAGTTGTCTTGCTCTATCAGGTCTGAAGTTAAAGAAAATGATACTATCATTATCTTTAACAAAAGCTGATTTATCCACAGTAGAATTTACAGCTGGTTTGAAAAATTCATCATAAATTCCTAAATCATATTGATTTTGAACATATTCAGTTGCATTTGTGAATGAATTTTCCGCATGACCCAAGATTGCATCATAAGCTTTTTCAACTCTATCAAACATTGAATCACGATCCATTGCATAAAATCTACCTGAAATTGAAACAATTTTGTATCCATATTTATCACATAAATCTTGCAATTTAGTAATTGACTCTGATATTGATTGTGGAGCAACATCTCTACCATCTCCAAAAACATGAACAGAAACTTTTTCTAGTCCATAATCATGAGCCGCATCTAAAAGTTTGAATAGATGATTTTCAAGCGAGTGAACTCCTCCTGGTGATAAAAGCCCCATTAAGTGTAAGGTTGCATCGTTTTTCTTAACTGCTTCAAAAGCTTCTAAAAATGCTTTATTTTTAGGGTATGAGTTATCATCTAAAGCCTTTTGAATTAAAGATAAACCAGTATAAACAACTGTTCCAGCACCAATGTTTAAATGTCCAACTTCTGAATTACCCATTTGACCTGCTGGTAGTCCGACATATTGCCCTGATGCTTGTATTAAACTATTTGGATAGTTTTTAAATAAGTCATCAAAAGTCGGTGTATTTGCTAATGCAAAAGCATTTCCTTGTGTTTCTTGACGTAAACCTAAACCGTCAATAACAATTAAAACTGTTTTTTTCATAGTTCCTCTATTAAGTGTTTTTGAATTTAACAACAGCAAAACGGTCTTTACCGCTAATATCTTTTAAAATTCTTATATCAAAAAACTGTGATCAATATTGCCATTGCTTTGTGTGAAATGAATTAATTTCTAAATATAAAGTACCTGTGGGCTTTAAGTATTTATCTAGATTTTCTAATAAAACTCGATAAAAATAAAAACCATTTTCAGGTGCATACAATGCAGATTTTGGTTCATGCATTAAAACGCTGTTTGCTAATTGTTCATCATAGTCAATATATGGTGGATTAGACACAATAATGTCATATTTTTGATTTATTTCAAAGTTATTTAAAAAATCATTTTCAAATAAATTTATATCAACATTGTTATATTTAGCATTAAATTTTGTAGCCAAAATTGCTTGTTGTTCTATATCCAGTGCATCCATATCTCAATTTGGATTATGTTTTTTTAAACTAATCGCAATAAAACCTGAACCAGTGCATAAATCTAAGACTTTTAAATTATTACTTTTATGATTATTTAAAACAAGATAAATTAATTCCTCTGTTTCATAACGCGGAATTAAAACATTAAAATCTTTGACATAAATTCGAACATCAGCCATTTCAATATAACCAATTATTTTTTGAACAGGTGTATCTTTTTGTAATTGATTAAGTTCAAATTCTGTGACAGTCTGTTTTAATCCATATCTTCTTTTTTCAAGTAATAAATCTTGCTTTGTTGGCATTAAATTCCAGCTTCTTTAATTTTTTCATTTTGTTCTTCTGTTAATAAGGCATCAATAATTGGGTTTAATTTACCTTCCATAACAGGGAATAAACTTGTAGAATGTGAAATCCTATGATCAGTAACTCTATCTTGTGGATAGTTGTATGTTCTGATTTTTTCACTTCTAGCACCTGAACCGGCTAATTTTCTATAACCCGATTCTTCAGCTTGTTTTTTCTGTAGTTCAATGTCGTATAGTTTTGATTTTAAAACTCTAAATGCAATTTCTCTGTTTTGAATTTGACTCTTACCTTCTTGACAAGTTACAACAATTCCTGTTGGTAAGTGAGTTAATCTAACTGCTGAGTCAGTTGTGTTAACTGATTGTCCACCATTACCACTTGACCTATAAACATCAATTCTTACATCTTCTGATTTAATTTCAATTTGAATATCATCATCAATTTCAGGCATAACAGTGACTGTGGCTGTTGAAGTATGTACTCTTCCTTTTGCTTCTGTGGCTGGTATTCTTTGAACTCTATGAACACCACTTTCAAATTTTAATTTTGAATAAGGTTTTACTCCTTTAACTGAGAAAGTTACTAAAGTAAATCCACCTGCTTCAGCATTTTGTGATTCTAGAAGGGTGATTTTCATATCATTCTGTGAAGCTCATTTTGTATACATTCTAAATAAGTCCCCAGCAAAAATATTTGCTTCATCTCCTCCGGCTGCTCCACGAATTTCGACAATAACATCACGGTCATCATTTTCATCTTTGGGTAGGATTAAAATTTTAAGTTCTTCTGAAAGTTTATCCATTAAAGGTTCTAGTTCTGAAATTTCAGATTTTGCTAACATAACTAATTCTTCATCTTTTTCTTGAAGCATTTCTTTAGCATTTCTTAAGTTAGCTTCAGCGTCTAAAAATTTCTTAAAAGTATCAACAATATCTTGAATTGAATTTAGTTCTTTATTGATTTTTGTGTACTTTTTAATGTCATTAATAATTTCAGGATCTTGCAAGTTTTTTTCTAATTCTTCATGCTTTTGTTTAATTTGCATGAGTGAGTTATACATAGTTAATTCCATAAGTATTTTAATTTTATCAGATTTTAAATTTTAATTTATTCACTGTTAGTTATACAGTAAAAAAGTACAAAAAACAACCGCTTACTACGGTTGTTTTAATACAGATTTTTTCATCATTATCTTAGTAATAAATTTAAATATAAATCCCATTACTAAAGACACTGTATAAATCAATATTCCAATAGTGTTTGCTAATGATCATGAACCACCTAAAATATTAGGTATAAATGTGAATAATAAAATCGCTGATATTAAGCACATTGTAAGCATATAAATGATTTTTTCTCAAATTGGAATGGTTGGAATTCTGTTTTTCCTTTCTAAACCAAATGCTGTTGAAAAAGTTATTAAATCTTGAACAAATAAAGCAATTGATGAAGAAATAATTGTGGCATTTAATATTTGCTCATTAACTTCTTTGCTAGAAACTATTGTAGGTATTAATCATAATGAAAACATTGAAATTAATACTAAAGCAGTTCCAAATAATATAGCATTTCTAAATTCGCCTTTTTGATTTCTTTTAGCTAAAGCAGGGAATAAATATTGATCTTCTGCTAATGGAACAATTTTTCTAGCAGTTGAAACGCTTTGAAAAATTTTATAACCAACATCATTTAATAGAAAACCGATAACAAAAATAACAATACCATATCCACCAAGTCCATATTGATAAATATTGGAAATATTAGAACTGTCAATGCCGTTTGATTTAGGTAAAAATAAGTACAGGCTAAAAAATACTAAGTAAAAAACAAAGATAAAAGCAAAAGCATAAAGTAAGACTTTGTTAAAACTTTTGAACTTAACATCTTTCACCATAGCTGCCGCGTCTTCAATTCCACCGAATGCGTACATGAATAGTAAAATATTTCCAAAAATTAAAGTCGAAGTTATTTTGGTGGTTTCTATTTTATTGACCGCATTAGTTGTTTGAGAATTTTTAAATACAGCAATTAGCATTATAACCATTGCTATAGTTAACATTATTCATTTAGCTGCTGATGAAATATACAATACTACTTGGTTTGTTTTTAAACCAATTGTTGATATTAAAATAATTAAAATGAAAAAACCAATTGATACTATATTTATTATTCATGTTATTAAGCTATAGTTAGGCGTATTAACTTCATTTATTCCAAATGCATTTAACGCTGTTTTTGCAACTTCTGCTAAAAACAATGGCGCTACTGCTGAAAGAATGGGTGTTTGTATGAATTGATTTCATCCAACAAAAAAGACTAAATTCCTAAGAAAAACATTTTTAGATTTAACTTCAGCTTGATTAGCTACATCATCATCTAAATGGCGAGCAAATGAATATGAACCGCCATAATGATCGTTATATGTATTTGCTAATCTTGAAAATACCAAAGCAATACCAAAAACACAAAAAGCCGAAAGTATTAAAACTAAATACCCTCAATAGCTCATTTTTACAACTGTTGATATTGTTGTTATAAAACCAACACCAACGACAAAATTAATTATGAAAAATGTAAAGCTTTTTTCTGTAAATTGTTTTTCCATTAATTAAAATTAACTACTTATTTTTAAAAGTCACTTTGTTTAAAGGTTTTTTATTGCCGAAAATTACATCATAAATTTCTGAATAATTTTTAACAGGTACATAAGTTAATTCTGACTTGATTTCATCAGGAATATCTTTTAAGTTTTTAACGTTGTTTTCAGGAATAAATACTGTTTTTACTCCTTTTTGTGTAGCTGCGAATGATTTTTCTTTCAATCCACCAATTTCAAGAACTTTACCTCTTAAAGTTATTTCCCCTGTCATAGCATAAGTTGAAGGGACAACTCTTTTTGTTAAAGCGGAAATAATTGCAGTTGTAAAAGTCACACCGGCACTTGGTCCATCTTTTGGAACAGCACCTTCTGGTACGTGGATATGTATAGTGGTTTCATCAAAATTAAAGTCTGAAGGAATTTCAAATTTTTCAGCATTTGCTCTTACATATGTTAAGGCAATTTTAGCTGACTCTTGCATAACTTCTTTTAATGAACCTGTTAATTTAATTTCTCCCTTACCTTTATGTGTTGTTACTTCAATAGGTAAAGTTGATCCACCAAATGATGTATATGCAAGCCCTGTAACTGTTCCTGGTTCTGTTTCAGTTTCAGGTTGTTCGTCTCTGTATTGAATAATTCCTAATAAATCTGAAATATCTTCGATTGATACTACATATTTTTTAAGCTTTTTATTATCCATTTGTTTGACAACTATTTTACGTGCAATCTTATCTAATACACGTTTTAAGCCACGAACACCAGCTTCTCTTGTGTAATGTTTAATTACATATTTTAAAACTTCAGATGATAATTGCATCATTTCAGGTTTTAATCCTGCTTGTTTTAATACTTTTGGCATTAAATGAGTTGTTGCAATTTCAACTTTTTCATTTAGGGTATATGCTGATAAGTCAATAACTTCAACACGATCAATTAAGGCTGCAGGAATTTTTTCAAAATAGTTTGCTGTAGCAATAAAAATACATTTAGATAAATCATACTCAACTTCTAAATAGTGGTCTTGGAATCTTGTGTTTTGTTCTGGATCTAAAACCTCTAACATAGCACTAGCAGGATCACCTTTAAAATCTGATGCCATTTTGTCTATTTCATCTAGTAATATAACAGGGTTAGAAACTCCTGCCTGTTTAATACCTTTAATGATTTTTCCAGGCATTGCACCAACATAAGTTCTTCTGTGACCTCTAATTTCACTTTCATCATGAACTCCGCCTAATGAGATTTTGACAAATTTACGGTTTAAAGCTTCAGCAATAGCTTTTGATAATGAAGTTTTTCCAGTACCTGGTGGACCTACTAATGTAAGAATTGGAACATTATTAAATTCTCTCTTGTGAACTTCGTTTTCTTTTCCGGTAAATAATTCTAGATCTACTTGATAGTCTGTATCTTTAATATCTAACAATTTTTCTTTAGAAGATTTTGATTGATTTTTTAAATTAATAATTACAGCTAAATATTCTGTAATTCTTTCTTTAACTTCTTGTAGTCCATAATGATTGTTATCCAAAACTTCTCTTGTTCTATTAATGTCAAGAAATTCTTTTTGAGTTTTTCTTCATGGAAGTTGTTTTAGGTTTTGAACATATGTTTTTGCAATATTTGCTTCAGGTGATACTGCTACCATTTCTGAAAATCTTTTTGTCTCATCTTTAATGATTTTTTGAATATTCTCAGGATACATTTGAGATAAAACTTTATCTTCCAATGCTAAAGCATAGTCATCTTTTTCGACTGGTGCATCAATGTCTTCAAGCATTTCTTGGGCTGTTTTAATTTTTTCACGTAAATAAAACTCTGTTTGTTGTTTTTTTAGACGGTCAGACATTTTTGTGTTAATTTTGCCGTCTAATTCCATTGAATTAACTAAGTACTCACTCAATTTACCCAAAACAGCTGCTACTACTGGGATACGTGGTGGTAATTCTAATAAACGCAATTTGTCCGGAAATTTTTCAACAGATAGTGAGTTATAAACAGTATTTAATAAAACTTTTTTAAATTCATCACTGTCAGGGGAAATATTCCCTGAATAACCTTCTAATATCAATCTTTCAAAACCATCAAAAATTGACATTGAATCTGGGACAACAGGAAGATCATAATCAGCATTTGTCAAGGTAGGCTCTTGGAATAAATCTGTTAAATATCCACCTCCCATTTCATCAACATTTGGTGAGAATGCATTTGTTTTATTTAAAGTTTCTAATAGTGTAGATAACTTAACAGCAACATCTGAGTCAACATAAAATGCAGAATTTTTGTGGTTTCATACTTCTTCGTTTTGTGTGCTGAATTTTGCAAATTTAACTACTATGCCATCTAATGGTTCTTTTTCAAAAACTTCATGAATTAACACTGGTGAAATTATTTCTAGACCTAGTGCTCATTTGTCTTTCCCATCAACATCCATTGATGTAATTCTTGCATAAACAGCATATGAACCGACAACATTATCTCCATCAACTGTATAGTCTAAATAATGTTGAAGTGCACTTTCGTCATTTTCATATGTCAAGATAACTCTGTTAGTAACATAATCTTTAGAGTTTATCTTCATATCTTTTAAAAGTTTTTTAGTTTCTAAATCTAACTCATCGCCAACAGATAAACCTATTTGCAATTGCATGCTACCACCTGTTTTTACAGATACCTTTTGGTATCCTTTTGGGATAGCAACATATTTAGGATCTAAATTAATTAAAGGAGCTATTTTCATATCTTCTAATTTTCCTTTCATATATCCTTTGTTATTTAACAACTAAATTGATTAATTTGTTTGGAACAAAAATCGTTTTAACAATTTCTTTTCCATCAGTTCATTTAACAACTTTTTCTAATGCAAGCGATATTACATCATCTTTTTGCATAGTTTTAGAAACGCTAATTTCTGCTCTAACCTTACCGTTTACAGTAATTCCATAAGTTACTTCATCCAATTCTAAAGCGCTTTCATCATAGCTAAAGTCTGTTAAGTTTTTTAAATTAAAATGTTTCTCTGATAACTCTCATGCAAAATGAGGAATAAATGGCTCTAAAATGTTTAAAGTTATGTAGAAAAATTCAGTAATTAAATCTTTTCTTTCAATTTCCACATACTCATTTAATGTTTCCATTGTTCATGAAATTAATGTATTAAATGAATAACCATTTTCTCTGTTTTCAAAAACTTCAAACATCTTTTTAACACCTGAATGAAGCTTAAATCTGGCTGTTTTTTCTTGTTGTGTTAAATTTGATAAATCTAGATTTTTAACATCAATATTCGAATCAATTAGTTTAGATTTTTCAAATAATCTTGTTATGAATTTATAACAACCATTAACTCCGGCATCACTTCATTCAAGTTCTTTTTGTGGCGGAGCTGCAAATAAAATGAATAAACGAGCTGTGTCTGCACCATATTCTTCAAGCATTTGACTAGGTTCTACAACATTTCCTTTTGATTTAGACATTTTTTCACCATCTTTTAGCACCATTCCTTGTGTTAAAAGGTTTGCAAAAGGTTCTCTGAAACTTACAAGATTTAAATCTGATAAAGCTTTTGTAAAAAATCTGGCATATAGCAAGTGTAGAATTGCATGTTCAATTCCACCGATGTATTCATCTACTGAATTTCAGTACTCCAATTTCTCTTTGTCAAAAATTACATCATTTCTAAGGATTGTTGGTGTTGAATAACGTAAGAAGTATCAACTAGACTCGAAAAATGTGTCAAGTGTGTCGGTTTCTCTTTTTGCTTCTTTGTGGCATTTAGGGCATTTTGTATTTAGTCAATTTTTGCTTGTATCTAAAGGATTTCCTTGACCTGTGAATTGAACATCATTTGGTAATAAAACAGGTAAATCATCTAAATTAACTGGAACAGTGCCACAATCTTGACAGTGAACTAATGGTACTGGAGTTCCTCAATATCTTTGACGCGAAATCCCTCAATCTCTTAAGTTATAGTGAACTTCTTTAATTAATAATTTTTCATTGATTTGTGATTTTAAGGTTTCATCAAACTCTAGCTTATTAAATTCTAAATAAGCTTTGTGTGTTTTGTTTAAATGTGAAACAATAACAACCGGTTTATTAGGGTTAAATGATGCAAAATCAGTAATTAAAACTTTTAAAGAGCTTCTATCAATTGGGTTAATGGCTTTAAACGGAGTGTCAATAAATGTTTTTTGGCTAAAATCTTTTTTAATGAAATTTAAATCTATCTGCTCTAATAAATTCAATTGATCATTTGTAAAGTAGTTTTGTTTTTTAAGTTCTTCTACAAGTGGGTGCTTATTAGAAATTGCAACGTAAGAAGCATTAGAAATAAAATCTAAATTTGACTCAAAAGCTTCAATTTTTTCAATGTTTGTTAAAAATGGTGAATATAACATGTAAGTAACTTTGTAGTCTTCAGTTCTGTTAATTCAATTTTTTTGCATTGATAAAACTTGTTGCGGTCAGTGATTTTCTAGAGTTTTTAAATCGTCTAACAATTCATCAGCGTATGCTGTAATTTTTAGGTAATAAGTATCCATTTCTTTTTGAATAACTTCACCATCACAACGTCAGCATTTATTGTCCACTACTTGCTCATTGGCTAAAACAGTATTATCTTGTTCACATCAATTTAATAAACTTTTCTTTTTATAAATTAATTTCTTTTCCCATAGTTTGATGAATAAAAATTGCTCTCATTTTGTGTAAGTTTCATCTGAAGTTATACATTCATAATCTCAAGCAAATGAAATTCCTAGCTTTTGGATTTCTTTATCCATTAAAGCAATGTTTTGATAAGTCCATTCTCTTGGGTGCACTTGATTTTTAATAGCAGCATTTTCCGCTGGTAAACCAAATGCATCTCAACCAAAAGGATGAAAAACATTAAAACCTTTTCTTCTATAATAACGTGCTATAGCATCTCCAATTGAGTAATTACGCACATGACCCATATGTAATTTTCCACTAGGATATGGAAACATACTTAATATATATTTTTTAGGTAGGTTATAGTCATTTTTTGGTTCAAAATACTTCGATTCCATTCATTTTGACTGTCACTTTTGATCAATTTCTTTAAAATTGAATTTGTCCATTTTTTCTCCCTTTTTAGCCATTTTTTGTTAGTAAAAAAATAAAACTTTTTAATCAGTTTTTTCTGCCCTATTTATTTTTTATATTATAAACTTTTAAAACTGTAAAACTAGCAAAAAACTAATTTTAATAAAAACCCCTAAATAGTTCACTTTATAACTTACAAATGTGGAAAAAACTGGTATTATATTACTACACAGTAATCTTTCAAAAGCTTATTTTTTAAAGTTATTTGCTACTTTTTAAAAACTACAAAATTTAGTAAAATTCTTTTAAGTATTTTGGAGGTTTTATGGCTAAATTTACAACATATAACGGTCTAAATCCGATTTATGATGAAATCAAAGCGAAACAGTATTTAAAAACTATTCAAGAGTTTTTAAAAAATCACGCAAAAGAAGCTAATGCGAACGGCTTTATAGTTGGTATTAGCGGTGGAATTGATTCAGCTTTAGTTTATGCTATTGCTAAATCAGTTTTCCCACAAAGCACTTATGGTTTTGTTATGCCAATCATCAAAATGAGTGATAGTGATTTAAATCACATCAATCAATTAGAAAAACAATTTGATGACAAATTTACATTCATTAATTTAACTGAAACATTTTATGCAATTACACAAGCTAATAAATCAACACACCCTCTTTCAATCGCAAACATTAAACCAAGATTAAGAATGACAACCCTTTATTATCAAGCACAAGCTAAAAATGCTTTAGTTTTAGGAACTGATAATTATGATGAAACATTTATTGGTTATTTCACTAAGTTTGGTGATGGTGGAGCTGATTTGCTACCAATTAGTCAATTAACTAAAGGTGAAGTAAAATTCTTAGCTAAATTAATGAATGTACCTAACAGCATTATTAACAAAGATCCATCAGCAGGATTATGAGATGGTCAAACTGATGAAAAAGAATTAGGTTTTAGTTATGCTCAGCTTGATTATTACCTTGACCACTTAGATAATTATGATTTAGTCAAACAAAATCTACCAGAAACAATCATTAATAAAATCGAACATAAACACAAAATTTCTCAGCATAAGAGAGATGCAATTTATAAACCTCAATAATTTAAGGAGTTAACATGGCAGGACATTCACACGCCGCTAATATTGCACACAGAAAAGGTGCACAAGATGCTGCAAGAGGAAAAATTTTCCAAAAGTTATCAAAAGAAATTTATGTTGCAGCTAAATTAGGACCAAATCCTGATATGAACCCAGCTTTAAAATTAGCAATTGCTAAAGCTAAAGCAAAAAACATGCCAAAAGACAACATTGAAAAAGCAATTGCTAAAGCTTCAGGAGATAAAAACGCAAATGCGTTTGTTGAAAAAACATTCACAGCAACAGTTCCTGGTGGAGCAACTTTTATTGTTGTTACTTTATCAGACAATATTAACAGAGTTACTTCAAACATTCAATCATACTTCAACAAACAAAACGGGTCAATGGGTAAACCAGGTCAAATTCCATATGGATTTGATAAAAAAGGAATTATTGAAATCGCTAAAGATTTAGTAGCTGAAGATGAAATTATGATGGTCGCTCTAGAAAATGGGGCAGATGATGTTGTAGTTGAAGAACAATCATATGTAATTACTTCACTACCTGAAGATTTTTCAAACCTAAAAAATGCTATTGAAGATAATTTATCAGTTAGTGATTATGTTCAATGTGAAGTAACTTATCTACCTTCAATGTATGTTGAATATGAAGCTGAAAAAGCAGAAAAATTACTAGATTTTGTAGAAAAATTAAAGGATGATGAAGACATTCAAGACGTTTTCCACAATGTAGAAGTTAAATAATGACTTTTATTAACACTTTTTATTTACAGTTATCAAGCAGTCTGAACTCAGGACTTGCATTATTTATAATTGTTATTTTAACATTACTGTGTTTACTAGCTGTTCCAACAGTTTTATCATTTATCTTCCCTATTTTTAAGGTAAAAGAAAATAAAACTAAAGGATTTAGTTTTTACTTATATGCCTTTAGCACTGGGTTTTTCATTGTTTTAGCAACTTTTGGTTTCTTACGCGAATCGATTGAAACAGTCGCTGAAAATGCTGAAACAAATGAGTTATCGACAACAGCTATTTATGCCTGAAATGCAGGTGTTTTAGTAATAGGTTTATTACTTGGAATTACATTTTCATTTTTCTTAAAATTTGTAATTACAGCAAGAATCAACAAAAGACTACAAAAAGATGGAACAATGAGTGTTTTTGTACACTCACACGACCATGGTGAACACTCTCACCCTGATTATATTTTTACTCAAGATGAAGCACAAGAAAATGCTGAAAAAGCAGTATTAAACAACACAAATCCAATGTTAAAAGTAATAGCACTATTATTACTTTTAACACACAGAATTCCTGAAGGAATTTTATTAGGCTACAACTTACAGCTTGCAGCAAATGGAAATAATGATTCATTGACAATTGCTTACTTTATTTCACTAATTGTTCACTTAATTCCAGAAGAAACAATTTTCTATTTTAGACTTAGAGAAGCTAAATTTAGTCCAATTCAAGCCTTATTATTGTCATTTTTAGGGCTTTCATTATTCCTGCCATTTATGCTAATTGGTGCTTATGCTGGTCAATGAATTGCTGAAACATGATGACTAAAAGCAATTATGTTTTCAACAATTGCCGGAATTTTCCTATTCACATCAATCGTTGAATTCATACCAGAGTTTTACCACCGTGATTTATCTAAGAAAACTTGATTTGTTGTTTTAATTTCAGTTTTTGCCGGAATTATTTTTGCTGCTATTGTTCTTTCATTCCACGCACATAGTCATTAAAGTTTAAAAGCACTGTTTTGCAGTGCTTTTTTGATTGTTTTGAAATTTATGGTGCTATTCAATTAAAAAAGTTATAATTTAATTAATAAATTAAATTAGAAAGGATAAAATGAAAATAAAATTTAAGACTTGGTTGTTAGTTTTAACGGTTGTGGCATTTTTTGCTTGGTTTATTTTAACAATCATTGCCATTTCTTTAGTTTCAACACATCCTTCTATTCAAAACACCGCAATTACTCTTGCTATGATACTGATTTTACTGTTTTGTTTAAGTTTTGTAATTATTGCAATTTATCGATTTGTTAAATCAAGACAGTTTGTTAAAAAATCATTTAATGGGTTTGTCGAAAATATCATGACTAATAACAACATTGGTTTTGTTATTTATGATACAGACCAAAGAATTGTTTGAACATCAGACTTTATTAAAAACAAGTTCCACAAGGATTTTGTTGGTAAGTTTATTGAAGACTTTTTCAAAGGGATTAATCCGAACTTAAAAGATAAAATCGACTTAAACAAAGAAGTCTTTGAGTTTAATAACGGAAATAATATTTTTCAAATTCAATGTTGACCGCTTTCAAACACAATCATTGTTAAAGATATAAGCACTGAACATTTATTCAAAGTCGAATCATGAGAACAACGTTCAGTTATTGGTGAAGTTGAAATTGACAACTACCAAATGTATCAATCAATTTTATCTGAAGAGCAATTGTTTGAAATTTCTAAAGTTGTTATTGACACAATTACTGAGTACATGGAAAAATACAACTTTATTTATCGTCAATACACTAACGGAAAGTTTGTTATTATCACAACTGAAAAATCACTTAAACAAATGATGAATGATAAATTTGACTTATTTGTCAACATTAATGACAGATTAGAAAAAGGTACTGTTAATAAATTATCATTAAGTGCAGGTTTTGCTCATGGTTGATCATCTTTAAAAGAAAAACTTGAACAATCAAAGAAAGCTTTATTGCAAGCACAAAACCGGGGTGGTGATCAGGTAGCGATATTCTCAGATACTCAAAGCCCATTGTATTTTGGGTCAAATAACGAAATTCTTTCAAATAATTCACGTACTAAAATTAAGCTTGTTGCTTCAGAACTAGAAAACAAGTTAAATTCAGACAATATTAAAAAAGTAATTATCTACGGTCATACAACTGCTGATTTAGATGCTTTAGGTTCTGCTTTTGGTATTTATGAAATAGCAAAAAATTACAATAAAGAAGTTTATATTTGTTGTGAAACAAAAGACTCCACAACAAATAAACTAGTTGAAAAACTAATAGAACAAGATAAATTAGACAGTGGAATTTTTATAAATGCTCAAACTGCAACAAAAATTACTGACTCAAACGCTTTAGTAATTTTTGTTGACAATGCTGACGTCAATAGGACTGATAATAAAAATGCTTTAATTAATGCTGACCGTCAAAACGTATTTGTATTTGACCACCATAGACTTGCCAGAAGTTTAGATGTAGCACCTTTATCAAATGTTTATATCGATACTACTGCTTCAAGTGCTTCAGAAATAATTGCTGAAGTAATTACCTTTATGGAATACAAAATTAAAGTCAGTGAATTAACTGCTCAATTACTTTTAAATGGTATTTATTTAGATACTGCACAATTCACTAAATCAACCACAATTAGAACTTTTGAAGCCGCTGGATGATTGGAATCAAAAGGCGCAAATGCTGCTGTAAGTGGTGATTTATTAAAACTTGATGATGATACTGAAAATCAAGTTAAACAAATATTAAAAAATACAACAGAAATTAAAAAAGGATACTTCTTAGCATATAGCGACTTAGAAGTCCCAAACGATGTTATTTCAATTGCTGCAAATGAAATTTTAAGAATTAAAGGTCGTGTTGCTTCATTTGTGGTTGCTAAATTAGAAAATACTAATGATTACAAACTTAGTGCTCGTGGCATTAATACAAATGTTCAAATTATTTGCGAGCAAGTTGGTGGTGGTGGACACTTTTCATCAGCAGCAGCTGTTTCAAATGAAAAATTAGATGATTTTATTGACAATATCAGACACGCCATAATTTCTTCAGGAGATAATTAAAATGAAATTTATTTTACTTAAAGATTGCAAAGATGGAAAAGCAAACACAATTATTGATGTAGCTCCAGGATATGGAACAAACTTTTTAGTAGCAAAAGGTTTTGCTGTTCCTTTAAATGAGAAAACACAACGTGACTTAGATAGACGTTTAAACAATTTGGTTGCAGATGAACATTCAAAACGTTCAGCAGCTTTAGAATTAAAAGAAAAATTAGAACAATTAAATCTTAAATTTTCTTTAGAAGCCAACACTGATGCTAATTCAAATTTAAACGTTCACGGTTCAGTTTCAACAAAAGATTTAGATAAGAAATTAAAAGATTTAGGATTTAAATTAGATAAACATGCTTTATCTAAAGTACATTTAGTACAAGAAGGACCGCATGATGTTGAAGCAGTTTTATACAAAGACATTAAAGCAAACATTAGAGTGGAGATTGCTTTAAAACATGTCAGAAAATAGCAAAAAACATTTTAGTTATACCGACTATAAATTAGTGCCCCAAGAACTATATCCTGTTGATAACACTTTATTTGTAGACCCTAAAGTTGAAAAAGAAGTTTTAGCTTTAATGCTAAAAGAAAATGATCGTCAAGATCTAGTTTTTGGTTATTTAGATTTTGGTGCATTTGCTGTGCCTGAATATGCAACTCTGTATCGCTTAATGAAACAGACTTACTTACAAACCGCAAGATTTATTGACTATTTTGAACTTAAAGACCTAATTGAAAGATTTAAGTCAAGTTATGAATTCAATATTTTATCTTTAGAACTTTTAAACAATATTAACTCTAAGCTTTACAATCCTGATAACTTAAATTCAAACTTAGAGCGCTTACTAGAACTTCAAAAGATAAGAACAACTCAATCGTTTACACAAAACTTACTAAACACCTTAGCAACAAATAAAAAAGTTTCTTGAGATGATTTATCAACAGATATTTCAAATTTAATGACTAACATCAGTAAACTTTCACTTAACAACAGTGATTTTATTGATATTAGTCAAGCTGTTGATACTTTTGAAGCTAATTTAAACAAAATTATTGAAGGTAAATCAATTACAAATTACTTACCTACTGGCTTTAATACAATTGACAAAGTCATAAAAGGTTTTATGCCAGGTCAGTTAATTGTTTTGGCTGCTAGACCTGCGGTAGGAAAAACTGCTTTAGCCTTAAATATAGCTCTAAACGTAGTTTTAAACGCTCAAAAAAATAATGAACAAAAAAATGTTGCTTTTATTTCTCTTGAAATGCCATCAAGTGAAATAACAACACGTATTTTATCAACTGTTTCAAATGTTGAAATGCATAAACTGCATGATCCTGCTAAGTTCTTAAGAGATGATATTGCTTCAATTCAAAAACTTAGTGCTGCTTATACTAAGTTAAAAGAATCTGATGGCTTATTCCTTGATGACAACAGCAAAAGTACAATTAACGATATTAAATTCAAAATTAAACATTTAATGAAATCAAATGACAATAAACTTGATTTGGTTATCATTGATTATTTACAACTTATTTCAAGTAATTTAAAGGGTGGAAATCGTCAAAATGAAGTTGCTCAAATTTCACGTGAATTAAAAACCCTTGCTTTAGAGTTAAAAATACCAATCTTAACTCTTTCTCAGTTATCACGTAATGTTGAAAACAGGGAAAACAAAAGACCTCAATTGCATGACCTAAGAGAATCGGGGGCAATTGAACAAGATGCTGACATTGTTATTTTCTTAAGTAAGAGACAACTTAAACGAAAAGAAGGTGAAGATGCACCTAAGTTAGACAGCATCTCTATTAACTTAGACATTGCTAAAAACCGTAATGGTATTACTAGCAATTCAACAATTATATACACCGGTAAGAACGTTAAGTTTACCGATGAAAATTCAGATTATGAGGTATAAAATGGATAGTAGTTCCTGTTTGCAGATAATTAGGAGACAATATGCTTAATGTAGATTTATGAGTTTTTATTGTCTTAGTAATTGTTTTAGTTCTTTTATTTGTTTTAAGTAGTATTTTTAGTGGTTCAGAAACTGCCTACACATCAATTTCACCAGTAAAAATTCATGAAATGCAAGAAAATAAAGAACGCTTTGCTAATTTAATTCACAAACAAGTTAAAAAATATAATCAACTTTTAACAACAATTCTAATCGGAAACAATTTAGTTAATGTTGCTTCGTCTACTTTAATGGCCTTTTTACTGTCAAAAGCCATTGGTATTGATGAAAATTTAAACGTTATTATTTCTACAGCAATAGTAACACCCATTTTAGTTATCTTTGGAGAAGTTACTCCTAAGTTAATAGCTAAAAAGAATCCTGTTATTTACTTAAAGATATTTGCTTTATTTAATGAAGTAATGTTTTGAATATTTTTCCCATTAACTTATCCGATGTCAAAAATTAGCAAAAAAGTCTATGTAACTAACTCAGAAGAAGATATTAAAAATATGCTTTCTTTAGCTAATGAAGAAGGGGTTTTACAAACCGGAGAAAGCATTTTAGCTCAAAACGCGTTAGATTTAGACTCAACAAAAGTTTTATCACACTATGTAAGGCTTAAAGATGTAACGACCTTATCTTACAAAGCTAACATCGCTACAGCTTTAGAACTATTTGCAGAAACTAATTATTCAAGAATACCAGTTGAAAAAGATGGTCAATTAATTGGTATTGTATTATTAAAAGACATATTCAGTCTTAAAAAAGGACGCATCATTGATTATATGCAAAACGTTCCTTTAATTTCGGCTAACTCGATTTTATCTAGTGCCTTAGAAAAACTTAGAGCAGCTAGAGCTCAAATGGCTTTTATTGTTGAAAACAACAACAGTACCGAAACAATTGGTATTATTACAATTGAAGACATTGTTGAAGAAATTATTGGAGAAATTTATGATGAGCATGATGATGATGAAGAAATTTATGAAATTTCTCTTCAAAAATCACATGTTCAAGCTGATTTAATTATGTGAGACATATTTAAACAGCTTGAAATTGATGAAGACTTAATTTCAGATCAAGAACATGATTTAACTCTAAGAGAATACTTGCTTCAAAAAACAAACCGTCAAAAATTAACTAAAAACACTAAATTCACTTTAAATGATGAAATTAGTTTTAAAGTTATTGAAATACCTAAAAACAAAAAAGAACCTGCTATAGTTGAAGTTTATAAACTTTAATGGTTGTGCTATAATATTTGCAGCATTAGCTGACAGCTGCATTAATTTGTAGAGGAAAGTCCGTGCTAGCACTACCTGCGATGGTAGTAGTGATCGTGTATAGCCTAAGAAGCTATAGCTTAGACGACTAGTGCCACAGAGACGAGAATTGTGAAACGGGTAAACTCCGCGAGCTAGAAACCCAAATTTTGGTAGGGGAATCTTAATTACTTAATTGAAGGTAATTAAGGAGCGTTTTTAACGTTAGATAAATTGTCAGCACTGAGTAATCAGAACAGAACACGGCTTATTATGCTAACATTCTTCCTTTGGAAGAATGTTTTTTTGTTTTTTGTTTCACCATTAGAAAAATGGGGGTACAATTAATAAATATATTAATAAAAATTTTAAGTAAAGGATTTATGAGCCGACAGAAAACCTCATTAAATAGCCTTAAAAATATAGGCTGAAATTTAGTAAAGATATTTAAAAAAACTTGATATTACTTTGTAGTTGGGCTTGTTGCCTTGGTTATTGGTATAGTTGCAATTTTTAAAGCATCTTCACCATTTAAGCCTGCTTTTTTAACTACAAATCATATATCGCATCCGAAAATAAAAATGTTCTTGAACAAAATTTTACATATAAAGTCTTTGATGAAATTAATGAATTCACTGTTGCTTTAGTAAACAAAAAAGCAATCGGTGGAATTGGGAGCGACTTCCAAGCTGTAGAATTAATTAAAAAGACCTTATTAAACCAATAGATTTCCAAAAACTACTTGATTTACCAAATCAACCTACTGAATCAGAATTAATGGAAATCTTACAAACTATTTATACACCAGTAGTTTGAGATCATTTAGTCAAATATGATAAGGAATTAAACTTATCAGACACAAATACTCCAAAACACTTATGACAGTATTTTGTGCCTTATTTCGCTCAAGACGGAATGATTGCTTACAACCCATTAAGAAAAGCTATTAAGAATGCCCAAGGTGAAACTGTAGTACCTGATGATGCTTATATCACTGAAGCTGAATTAATTGCTAATTCTCAGACTTTATCAACTAAGTACAAAAACCCTGATAACGAAAACCTTAATGCCATAGCACCTTATTCAATTTTTAACGTGCTTGATTTATTAAGACAAAAAAACTATAAAGACTTAGTTGTAACAGACGCTGTGCGTGTAAATATGTTATATGGTTCTCCATATGATTATTCTCAAAAAAATGACACAACTTATATTTCAGACAAATTCACTGGTTCAGCCACAGAAAGTGATTATCAAAGAATTATTGATGACTTTAAGTGATTAATTGAAACTGCTACACAAAAGAAAATTAGTAGCGGTTTAGTTCAGTTTGATGGTGATGGACAAGGAATATTAAACAAACTTATTGAACCTGATTTAAAACAAATTGATAGTGCTATTATGTATAATGGTGATGCTTTAGATGCTTATTTCTCAGAAGGAAATTATAGCAATGTTCCAGATGGTTCAATTGATGCTATTAAAATTAACAAAAACGTTTTACTAGTTGACGGTTTGGTTTTAGCTAATGGTGACAATAATGGTAAAAATAAAAATGATGCTTGAGATTCAATTGAAGATAAGTTTTATGAATCTTTAAGAAATAGTTTTTATCAAAACCTAGGTACAATTTACACTAAATATTATTCAAAAGATAATTCATCGCCATTATCTATGGATAAGAAACAACAAGCATATATTGATTATGCAACTGATTTTTACAAAAACTACTTGGACATAGTCTTAAAAGACTCATTTGACCAACAAAATCAACAAAAATATGAAGAGTTTAAAAACTCATTGGCGTCTTTATACAATTTAACTTCAATCAACATTGAATTAATGCACACATATGACGATTTTGCTGACTTATGATGAAATGATGAAGTTATTAAAAATGCTGTTTTAGATGCTTATTTAAAAGCTAATCCAGAAAATACTGCTGATTCATTTGATAAAACTGCTTTAATTTCATTTGTTAACCACATTGACTTAGCAAACGAGTTGTTTTATGCTTACATGGAAGAAAATAGTTTAAATCTAATTAATTTTGATTTTGTTAACTATACACCAGCTACATATTTTGAATATGAACTAATGAAGCGTAATTACTTCTTTAAAGAAGGAAATGAGTTAGATCAAAAAGTAATTAACATCTATGAAATAAAAGATGAGCCTGAAAAAGGTATTACACACACCAATGTTGCAGGTGTTTCAGAAAAATTATTATCACAAATCGGAACATATTATTTCAAAACATTTAAAAATTAATTTTTTGGTATAATACATAAGATTTTTCAATATGAAAAAGGGAGGTTAATATGGCTAATATTAAATCTAAAGTAAAAAGTATTGCTAAAATGGAAGCAGCTCGTGTTAAAAACTCAGCAATGAAATCACGTGTTAAAACAGCTATCCGTAAAGCAAGAGAAGCAGTTTTAGCTAAAGATGAAAAAGCTAACGATTTAGTCGCTTTTGCTCACAAAACAATTGCTAAAGCAGTTTCAAAAGGTGTTTTCCACGCTAACAAAGGTGCAAGAAAACACTCACGTTTAGATGAATTTGTTAACAAAAACAAATAATTATTAAACATATATTAACAAGCTATTGGCTTGTTTTTTTATTGCTTTTAACAACAAAAAAATAAGCCACCAAGGGCTTATTTTGTTAATCCTGCTCAATGACATTTTCTACATCTAGCTTCATATTCATCATCACCTAGTAGATTTAAATCATTGCTTGAAACTTTTCTAAATGAATATCCTGCTAATTTATGACACACCATGCAAACGGCTTTTAATTTGCTCACTGAATCAGCAATTGCTAAAATGTTAGGCATAACACCAAAAGGTCTGTTTAAAAAATCCATATCAAGCCCAGAAACTATAACTGAAATGTTTAGCTTTAATAATTGTTCAATAACTTTAACAATGTTGTCATCAAAAAAATGCACTTCATCAATAGCTACTACATCAGTGTCAGGTTTTATAAAACCTAAAATTTCTGAACTTTTATCGGTCGGAATGGCTTCTATAAAATTACCATTTCTACTTGTTATTTTTTCAATTCCAAAACGAGTATCAAATGATGGCTTAACTATCAAAACTTTATTTTTAGCAATAGTTAAAATTTTAATTCTTCTAATTAATTCTTCGCTTTTTCCAGCAAACATCGGACCAGTAATAACATCCAATGTTGCATCAACATTTTTTAAGTTCATTTTTTACTCCTTTTGTTATTAAATTTGTTTTTTATTTTGATGATCTAAAACTACTTTATTAAGCTTTCTAAATCAATGATTTAAACCACTTTTAGTAATCACTACATCATGCTTAGCTAATTCTTCACACAATTCTGGAAAAGACATTCACCTATTTCTGTCTTTGATTTCAAACAGCAACATTTGTTGATCACTAAATTTATCAGCTAAATCATTATCAAAAACATACTGAATGTTTTCAATGTATTTCATGGTACTGATTGCTATTTTTTCAATATTTCCAATATCAATATTATTAATTCGATTAGTCATGTTTTCAAAATCTCTTTGAATAATAATATTTTGAAATTTATATCATGACTCTTTAGCTCCTATTGCTGATAAAAACTCAATAATTTTATCCTTATTTTTTATATAAATCAAATAACTATCATTTCGTTGACTAAGACTAAAGTTAAAATCATAATTATTTAACTTATTTAAAACCGCTTCAGAATGAGGTAAATAATTAGTTTTAAGTTCTAAATGATATGAAGTAGACTCTTTAGCTGAAATGCTTCCACGCGCACAAAACAGCCCCGCAAAAAAGTAAGTTAAATAATCGTTGTAATTTAAATTTCAATCAAAATCTATTTGAGCTGAATCAACAAATAAAATAGTTTTTGCTTTTGGTTTAATTTTGTAATTAATACCTGCTAATTCAAGTTTTCTAACAAACTTTTCATAGATATAAGGGTTTTTAATTTGAACATAAAAATAAGCACTTTCAGGATCAAGAGGGGCACAAAAAAGAAAACCTTTAACAAAGGTTAGTATTTCTTGTTTTTTTGAAATATTATTAATTATTTCTTTTTTGATCTCTCATGAAAATGAGTTTTTAGGCATGTTTTTCATTTGTAAAATTATAAAAGAAAAGCAGTTTTAATTAGCCTAATTTTCTTGTTTATTTTTAAAATTTATTTCAAGCAAAAAATAATTTTTTTCACATAAAAAATTAAACTTTTTTTATATTTTCTTTTATTCCCAAGATATAGGCATAAAAGTTTAATCAATCTAAAAAACACAAGGTTTGTGTTGAAATGTTATAGTTAATTAATTTAAGGAATTTGATAAAATAAATAAGCAATATAATGTTTAAATTGCAGAAAGTAGAATACACTTCTCACCTGATGGTCATAGCCTTGGGTTTAGCTACAATTAAACGTATCACAATTCAGATACCTTTTTTAGTAGAGAAGTGGGTAAACCACTTTTTATTTATCAAATTTATTTAAGGAGCAATTATTCAACCAAGAGGAAAAAAGCCAGTTTCTGAGCATTACGTTAATTCAGATATTCCATACAGACAAGTCTTTGTAATCGGTGCTGATGGAGAAAAAATCGGAGTAATGCCTACAAGAGACGCTATTGAACAGGCAAAAAACCAAAAAATGGACTTAGTTTTAATCGGGGTAGACCCTAAACCTGTTTGTCGTATTTTAGATTACGGTAAGTTTAAATATGACCGTAAAAAGAAAAATAAAGAAAACAAAGAAAAGCAAACTATCATTCAAAATCGTGAAGTTAGATTGACACCAATGATTGGTGAAAATGACTTGATGACAAAAAGCCGTAAGGCTAGAGAATTCATTCTTAAGGGTGATAGAATTAAGGTTTCATTAAAGCTAAGAGGACGTGAAATAGGTAGAAAAGATTTAGGATTAGGAACTTTAGAAAAATTCTATGCTACATTAGCTGACATTGCTGATAAAACTACTGAACCTAAATTAGTTAACGAACGTTTCCTTGACATGAATCTCCAACCAAATAAAAACAAAATTCAAAAGTACTTAAAAGAAAAGAATCTTGAACAAAATCAAGAAGCTAAAGAAGGAGAATTAAATGCCAAAAATGAAAAGTAAAAGCGCGTTAAAAAAACGTGTAAAAGTTACTGGAACAGGTAAAGTTCTTAGAGAACAAGCTTACCGTTCACACTTAGCGCAAAACAAAACAACTAAACAAAAACGTCAATCTCGTAAATCTGTACAAATGTCAAAATCTGATCTAAAAAGATTTAAACATATGTTTTAATTAAACGTTTTTAAAAACAAATCACATATTAATCAAATTTAAAGAAAGGATTTCACTATGGCAAGAGTTAAAGGTGGAACAGTTACAAGAGCAAGACGTAAAAAATGACTAAAATTAGCTAAGGGATATTTCGGGCACAAATCAATCGGTTACAAAGTTGCTAAACAAGCAGTTGTTAAATCATGAACATACGCTTTTAGAGACCGTAAACAAGTTAAAAGAAACTTCCGTAAATTATGAATCGCTCGTATTAATGCAGCTACAAGAGCTGAAGGTTTAAGTTATTCAAAATTCATTAACGGACTAAAAAGAGCTAACGTAACAATTAACCGTAAAATGCTTTCAGAATTAGCAATCAACGATGCTAAAACATTTGCACAATTAGTTGCAATTGTTAAAGAAAGCAAGTAATAATATAAAGCAACTTAGGTTGCTTTTTTTATTTATTTTATATAACTTTTTTCAACTAAATTTACTAAAAGCATTACACTGTAGTGCCAGACATTTTTCTGAAAAACTGAACTATTTAATTAGCAATTAGATAAAATATTTTATAATATAAACAGATAAACAGTAGTTTATCCAAAATTCAAGTATTTGACGTTTGATTCGCAATAAAAACGTCGCTACCAATTTAATGATGTTTACTTTCGTCTAAGTTATTTATAACCAAATTAGGATTTGTCACCCTAATTATAAATAGCTTAATTCTCCCATATCTCAACATTATATATACATCTAAACATTCATTAAATAATAAAATTTTGTAACATAAAGCCACAATGTAGTCAATTGTGGTTTTTTCTTTGCAAAAAAATACAACCTGAGTTAAGGTTGTATAAAATCATTATTTCGCTTCAGCTTTGTAACGTTTAACTTCTGCTACACAGTCATCAATAACTGCCTCAACTAAGTTAAATGAATCAATAATAGCTCCAGAGGCTCTTTCATGTCCTCCTCCACCTCATTTGATAGCAACGTTTCTAACAATTGGTCCATTAGATCTGAACTCTACTCTGATTTTTCCGTTTTCTTCTTCTGTGAATTGAACTCAGAATGGATATCCTTCAATATTAGCAATTGAATTAACTCTTACTGATTGTTGTGGAGTTTTGCCGTATTTTGCTGAATCTGCTACTGAATTTTGAATATATGCAACACCATCACGTGTTTTTAAAGTTGAAAGTAAAAATGAATTGTATTTTAAATCTTCTAGTGATGTTTTAGCTAAATTTGTATGCATAAAGTCTAAATCTAAACCTGCATCAAATAATTTAGCAGCTAAGTTTAAAGTTCTGCTTGTTGTATTATTGAATAAGAATCTTCCTGAGTCTGTGTTAATTCCTAAATATAATAAATTAGCTGCTCTTTTTGTTATTTTTCAATTATTTGCAACTGCTATTTCTGTAATCATTTCATCAGCAGCTGCATATGATGAATCAACTCATCTAACAGCATTTTCACCTAAATCATCATCATTAGGGTGGTGATCAATTCTAATAACTTGCTTAAATAAATCTTTGTCTAGAACCTCTCTTAGTTCTATTCTCTCTTTAAAGTTGGCATCCACAACAACAGCTAAAGATTCTTTTAAAACTTCATCAGATGGAACTTGATCCATAACTAAATCTAAGAATTTAAATGAACCCTTTGCATCTCCGATTGCATAAACTTTTTTATTTGGAAAGTTTTTTTCTAACAATTCTTTAAGTCCGAATTGAGAACCTAAACAGTCTCCATCAGGACGAATGTGGTGAAAAATAACGATACTGTCATGTTTTAACAGTTGTTCTGTTACTAATTGTAAATTTCCAATAACCATTATTTTTCAAACTCCTCGATAGCTTTATTTAGAGCTTCTAATACTGTTGGAACTTGGTCTCATGATTGTAGAGTAATTCCGGCAGCATTGTCATGACCTCCACCACCAAATTGGTTAGCAACTTTATTAACTAATGGTCCATTTGAACGTAGTCTTCCTCTTACTGTTCCATCTTCTAATTGAATAAATAATGCTCAACATGAGTTATCATCAATGTTAGCTAGTTCATTAACATATTGTGCCGCTTCAAAAGAGTCCATGTTACATTCCTTTAATGTTTCAGCATCAATTTCATAGTATAAAGTTCTTCCCTCTTTTTTAAATCCATTTAAAATACGTCCAATGAATTTTAAAGATTGTGAACTTCTTTTAGATAGTTCTCTTAAAATTGATGAAGGGTGGAAACCGTTTTCCATTAAAAATGCCACTAACTTATATGTTCTAGCTGATGTGTCTGGGAATAAAAATCTTCCAGAGTCTGTGTTAATTCCTAAATAAATATGTCCTGAAGCTTTTTGTGTTACTTCTCATTTAGCATCATATGCAAGTTGAGCAATCATTTCAGCGGCTGCTACAAAGTGCTCATCGATTCAGTTGTAGTCATAATCAATATCAGCACCATTTGGATGGTGGTCAATTCTTAATTTAGCTGTTGTTTTGTTTTCATATAATAATTCTGAACATTCAATTCTATCACCACTTGAAGCATCAACCACAATACCTAATGAGTTGTTAAAGTCAACATCTTCAATTTTATCGAAGTGATATTCCATAAAATCAAATAAATGTAAGTTATTACCTACTGTAAAAACTTTTTTGTTTGGATAGTTTGTTCTAATTAATTCTGCTAATCCTGCTTGTGAACCTAAACAGTCTCCATCAGGACGAATGTGGTGAAAAATAACAATGTTATCGTATTTTTCAATTGCATCTATTGCAACTTTTGAGTTTCCTATAATCATATTATTCCTCCGTTGAATTTTGTTTTTCTGTAATATATGTGCTATATTCAGTAATTAATTGATTAATTAATGGATCTAATTCATTATTTGAAATCTGTTCTGACTTATTGACATTAAAAAATTCAAAATGGTTTAATTCTTGTTTACTTTGATCTATTAGTGAATTTGATGTAACTTGATTGTATATTTCTTGATAGAAGTTGTAATTGTTGTTTAATATTTTTCTAAATAAATTCATTCATGAACTTTTAAATAACTCTACACCCATGTTATCAAAGGTTTTAAATTTGTAAAATAATCCTAACATTTTGGCGATCTTGTTTTGACTATCTTGAATTCCTAAAGCCATTTTAATAGACAAGTTTACTAATTGACTATAATTAAAAGTATTTTGAAATTCTGATGCATTATTTGAAGAATATTCTTGAATCTTTGTATCAAATAACTCTTTGAGTTGTTTTAAAGTATTTAAAACAACTACAGGAGCAGATTCTTTACTTTGATAATTTGTTTTAATACTATTTAATTGATTATGCAATTCAGTTACATTACTATTGTTTAAAGAACTTAAATAAGAGTTATAAACATCAATAGTTTTAATAATTACATTATTAAAATAATCTAAGAATGTAAATCTACCACTTTCTTTTTTATAAGTTAAATCATTAATAGTATTCAGCACTGCATTTAGATTGCCATATAATCTATCATCAGTGTTATATAATGAAAAATAAATCTGAATAACATCTCAAGTCTCTGAATTATACAAACTTGGGTTATTATCTAAAAATACCTGAAAATTCTTAGCAGCTACTAAATTACCGTCTAATAAACCTGCTAAGGATAAATAATTATTTCAACCTAAATTTTCAGATTCACCTTTTAAATTACTTGGAATTCTAAAATTAGCAACTCTGTGTTCTAATGCTAAATATAAATATTCATAATATGGTTTATCATGTATTTGGTTTTTAATTTCAGTTGTATAATCTTCAAATCTTTTTAAAGCATTTTGATATTGCCCTGATGCAGACAATGAACAAGAAATGGTGCTTGATAAAGTTAAACCAACTAATGGTGATAGAGATAAAAATCACCTATATTTAAATTTTTTAACGTTTTTAGTCATACTTTATTATTTTACTATTTTCACTTTATAAACTACTTAAAAACATCAAAAAGTCATGAAACAAATTAAAATTTTCAAATTTAAAAGATAAATAAATTTAAATAGTTATACAATAAGAATATGAACCTGCTAGTAAGGTTTATTATTTTTTAAACGGAGAATTTAATGAGAAAAAATAAATGATTACTAACTTTAGGTGGTATTTCAGCTGCTGTTTTACCAATTACAGCAATTGCTGCTTCTTGTGGAACAACTCAAAAAGCATCTACAACAGGAACAACTGTTAAAACAGATGCTGAATTAACAAAAGAAGCTTTTGGTAAATTAAATGATACTCAAAAAGTACAAGTACTAAAAGAATTAAAATTAAACACTGTTTTAACTCAAGATCAAATTCATGAATTAATTAATGATTTTAACAAAGATGCTGGGACATTTGGATCAATAGTGTGATATGTTAAATCAGTAGAAGCATTAATTGCTAAAGAAGCTGCTTACAAAAATGCTATTGTTGCTTTTGATAAATTAAAAGAAAGCAACAAAGAAACATTTGATTTTTCACAAAACTTTAATGATGCACAAAAAGTTGACAATGTTGCTTCAGGAAAATCAATTCCAGCAATTTTCATGGATATTGATGAAACAGTATTACAAAATGATCTAACAGAATCTAAAGCAATGCTTGAGGGTGGATATACTGGAGATAAAAAAGAAGAAGAAGATTTAAAAGGTAGAAGATTTGCAGTTCCTGGAGCTGTTGAATTCATTAATCACGTTCAGGCTAATGGTGGATTAGTATTTTACAACTCAGATATGAACCAATCAACAGCTGTTAGAAATGCTGTTAAATCTAATCTAAAAAAATTAGGTATTAAATATGTAGCTGACTTCCAATTCTGAATGAGAGGTGCTATGCCTTACCTAGCAACTGATGAAGCTGCTATTTCTGATGAAGCTACAAAAAATAAACCTGATGCAGAATTAAAAACTCTAGCATCATCATTAAGCTTTACACAAAACTTTAGACAAACACCTTGAATTACATGAACAAATTCAAAAGCTGCATATCGTTTAGGAAGCAAAGTTTATAAAACTGACAGAATGAACGGATTAGATGCTAACACTTCTGGATGAAACTTAGGACAAGCGGATAATAACGCATCAGGAAATGCAGTTGTATTGAAAACAATGATGAGAATTGGTGATAACTTCAATGATTTCTTCGATAGAGCTTCAAAAAGTAAATCAAATGCTGAAAGAGTTGCTTTATATAGAAATACAGAGAAATTTGCTGATTTATTTACAGTAAATGGTGGTGATGGTCTAAAATATGATGAAAATACTAAAAAACTAGTTAAACTCGGTTATAAACAAGCATATGTTATGGTGCCAGGAAACGCTGAATATGGTGGATGAAATGAACCATATAAATATGGTCAAATTGGTGAATTCTATAAAGCAATTAAAGAAATTGTAAATGATCCTAGATATCAAACAGGACCAACAGAACAACAACCAACATTAGAATAATACAAATTAAACCACAGTAGACACTGTGGTTTTTTAACGTAAAAAAATCACCAGAAAGGTGATTTTTATTATTATGATAAAAAGTTCTATCTTTTGGTTTTATCATAAGCCACACCAGCGGCCGCTGGTCCAGCTGTGTTTCTAGATGTAAATACCATAACCACTAAAGTAGCTGCATATGGAACTGCTTGTAGTAAGTGTTTGTATTTAATTGGAATAAATCCACCACCATAGAATGAGAATGATAACATGAATGCAAAGATAGCAGACATTATGATAGCATTAGATACTTTTCATCTAGATGTAATCATAATAGCAAGAGCAAGGAAACCTAACCCTGCAACATCTTTATTAATAGAGAATTCTGCTACACGGCTTTGAGCAAAGAATGAACCTGCTAATCCTGCTACCATACCAGCAAGAACTACTGCTTGTCATTTAATCTTATTAACATTAATTCCTGCTACGTCAGATGCTTGTGGATTTTCACCAACAGATCTAAATCTTAATCCTCATTTAGTTTTTCTTAATGCAAATCAAGCTGCGAATACTACACCTAAAGTTGCAAAAGTTTTAAATGAAACGATGTTTTTTAAGTTAGCTGTATCTTCACTTCATGCTAACTCTGCTCTTCCACGTAATGTAATTTCTGTACCTTGACCTTGAATGCCTAATAGAATTAGAATTAATAGTGAAGCAATACCTGTAGCCAAAATACCTGTGGCAAAACCTGTGATAGTTTGGTCAGATTTTAATTTAATTGTACCTAGACCAAATAACAAGGCGAACACACCCGTTGTTAATGTGGCAAATATTGCTAAAGGTATTTGTCATAATGCACTTCCACCTTTTTTCCCTAAAACAAAATCTGTCACAATAACACTTGCTAAACAGTACATAATTGCACCAAATACTATAAATCCATTGATAGCAATGTTAACAATTCCGGCTCTTTCTGAGAAAATACCTGAAATTGTTCCTAGAACTAAAATACAGAAGTAAAAGGCTGCAAAACCAATAATTGGAGCTAATGATGAAAGCATTAAATATTACCTCCTGTTTCGTCTAGTATATTAGCATGTTTAAGAACAATATCTCTGTATGGTGCGCCAAAATGTTTGGTCATAAAGTTATTATAGATTTTATCTTTAACACCTTTATAAACAGTTTTTATTGAACGTTTAACCGCTTTACGTTTATTTTTAAGGTCATATAGTGCATTTAGTCCTAATGTTTCTCTTTGAGCTAAAAGTTCAAATTTTAATTTAGAAATTTCGTCATAAATAGCCATTGTATCTTTTAATGATGCACCTTTCATGCCTTTCATTAATTCTAATACCTTAGCTTCATATTCAGATTCTAAATGTCTATATTCAGCTTTTGAACTTTGAAGTTTCATTCTTAATAAACTATATTCTCTTGAATAAGTTAATTCATTTTTAGATTTTAATAAATCTAGTGTTTTATCAACATATGTTGAAATAATTGTGCTTTTATCTTTGTTATATGTTTGTTTGAAATCACGAACTTTTTGTGCATTTTCAACTTTAGCCATTCTATGTAATGCGTTTGCTCTAGTTTTAACTAATTCTAAAGCTCTTTTATACATAGGGGAATTTTTTGAAACATTTTTATACAGTTCATTAAAGTCTTTTAATAAAGATGCTTCAAATTGTGCTGTTGTTCTTGTTGCTGGCATTTTTTTAGCATCAGCATAAAATTGTTTGTTTAAGTTATATAAAGCTAAATCTTTTTCGGCTTTATTTTGCTCTAATTGTTTTAAAAATTCAGCATGTTTTTGATTATATTCTGCATTTCACTTGGTAATTTCATCTTTATTAGGTTTTTTGCCATTTTGTTCAAAATATAATTTGATAAATTTGTCTAAAGCTTTTGCTTTTTTAGTTTTGTTATTTAACTTATGATAAATAACAAAATTTTGTCAATATTCTTTGTGGAATAGTAAGACTGTTTGTTTTCACAATGATTCTAATGGTTTAAATTTATAGAACATAACAGCAAGAGCAGCCATGAAAATAATTAAACCTGTAATAATAGGGAAGAAATCGCTAGCAATTCTTATACCTTGTTTTTCACTTGGGAAACCTTGTGCTGAGTTTGAAAGTGCTGAGTAAAATACTGAAGTTGCAATTACTCCGATTGGATTATTTAAAGCAACTAAAGCAATAGCGATTGACTCAAAACCAATTGATAGAGGCGAACTGTTACCTATAATTTGTTTTGAATATAAAACTATATAGTAAAATCCTGCAATACCAGCAAGAGCTCCTGAAAATGACATAACACCCATTGTCATTAGTTTTTCATTCACCCCGACGTATTTTGCGTTAGTTTTATTTAAACCTACCATTTTGATTTTATATCCTAGGGACGTTTTAGCATATAAAAATGTAATACCTACAGCTAAAACAACTAGTAATGCAAATCCAAAGTAAATAAATTTAGATTGTAATTCTTGGCTTATTGATAAATAATTAGTTCCTTTAACAGTTCCTAATCAATCATCAGCGTTTGGAAATGTGTTATTTGTTTTTGTAAATAATCAAACTGATAAATAAGTAATAATTCAGTTTAAGAAAATTGTTGAAATAACTTCATGAACATTAAAATATGCTTTTAACGCTCCTGAAATACCGGCAACAAATGCACCCATTAATATAAAGACAACAAACATTCCAGCTAAGAATGTTCCTGAAACTTGATCTAATGGGATTCTTGCAACTATTAGTATTGTAAATAAAACAATAGCTGGCATGGTCATTTGCCCAGCAATACCAATATTGAAAAGACCGGATTTAAAACCTACTGATACAGCTAATCCTGCAAATCCAAAGAATATTAGTAATAGTGAAAAGTTTTGACCAATTTTTTCTGTTTTCTGTGTTAATTCAATAACTTTTTGAACAAAAGTGAATGGTGTCACTTTTCCGTGTTGTAAATTGATTAAGTAATATAGCAATGATGCAACTACTAAACCTAAAACAACGGCTCATAGAGATGAGTAAAGTTTTCTTCTTCCTGCTCTTTTATCTTCGAACATAAAGAATTTTCTTGTGTTTTCTGTAAATTTAACAAAAGGATTAGCTTTTTTCTTTCAGCCTAATTCAGTATTTACTGGTAAATTCTTCATTAGTTTTCTCCTTTCTCGTTGTCTTTACGTGCCATATAGATACCAATTTCTGTTCTTGTTAAGTCTTTAGCGGGTTGAACTGTTAAAATTTCACCTGTGTTTAAAACAGCAATTTTATCAGCTAGTGCTAAAACTTCATCAAGTTCATATGAAATTAGTAAAATAGCTTTTCCAGCTTTTTTCTCAGCTAGAATTCTTTCGTGAATATTTTTAATAGCACCAACGTCTAATCCACGTGTAGGTTGAAGAATTAAAATGAAATCGTGTGGTGAATTCATTTCACGACCAACGATGAATTTTTGTTGGTTACCACCAGATAATGATCTAGATGTTGAATATCCACCTCTTGCTCCACGAACATCATATTTCTCAATAATATCTTTAGTTTCATCCATAATAGGTTTATTTTTGAAAATACCTAAGAAATTATATTTTGAGTCTCATAATCTACGTAGTGTAGTGTTTTGTTTAATGTTATAGTCAAGAACTAGACCATGTTTATGTCTATCGCTTGGAATGAATGATAATCCAAGTTTAGAAATTTCAGCAACAGATAAATCATTTAATGTAATAAATTTATCTTTCTCAGGATTAAATAATTCTTTTTCAGCTGACACTGAGATAAATAATGTCACAGATATTACAAAGAATACCAATCCTAAAGTTAATAATACAAATACAACTAATGCTGTTATGAATCCTGATATGGTTGTTAAATCAGCTCCAGTTAATAATGAAAATACAAAGGCAGCAAAAACAAAGATTAATGATAAAGTGGTTGTTAATCCAGCTTGTCAAGTTCTTTGGTTTTTAAGTGCATTGTCTTCTCTTTTTCCTTCAATAGAAGGGAATAATTTTGATCTTGTTGTAGCAAAAATAACAGTGATTACAAATAAAATGAAAAAGACTATTCCAAATACACCTGCAACACCAATTAGCGAACTTGAGAGTGCAAATACACCTAATGAAAGGAATAATGCAATCAGCAGTAGTAAGAAACTAAATGTTGTAGCATATTTAAAGAATTTGATTTCATTCTTTGTTAATTGTTTACTTAAAGCAGAATTTGCTCTAAGTTTAATACTTTTTAGTTTTGCTCCAAATACAGAGTTTAATACAACTCCAACTAATATAAATCCGAATAAAATAGCAAATCCTGCTATGATACCTAGAATATATCTAATATCAATTTTTAAGTCAGCTCATGTGTTCGAAAGAGCGGCTCATAGTAATAAAGCACCAATAATAAATAATATACCTGAACCTATTAGTAATGAAATGTTTCTTGTTAAAACAGATCTCTTTAATGATTTATATTTGTCAGTTACAAGTTTAGTTCTTTTGAATGATACTTCCCCTTGTGTTGGTTTTATCATACCACTAACAACATATTCTAAATCACGTTGCCCATTACCTTCAACTCCAGCAATAGCAACAATTTCTCCAGCTCTAATATCTAGAGAAACATTTTTAAGAGGTTTTTCCCCATCTGTAGAAACATTTTTTAAACTAAAAATAACTTCATTTTCAGAAGTGTCTGAATATTCATTTCTAGCAATTTCTACTTCACCACCAACCATACGGTTAGCCATTTCTTCAATAGAAACATCAGCAACTTTGAAGTTACCTTTAACTTCACCATGTCTTAAGATTGTTGTATTATCAGCAACTTCCTTAATTTCAGCAAGTTTATGCGAAATGAATAAGATTGTTTTACCTTGCTCTCTAAATAACTTAAATGTGTTTAATAGACCTTGAATTTCTTGGTCTGTTAAAACAGCTGTAGGTTCGTCAAAAATTAAAATTTCTGAATCACGGTAAAGCATTTTCATAATTTCCACTTTTTGTTGTGTGGCAACTGTTTCTTTACCAGTTAATTTATTTAGATCGAAATGAAGATCAAACATCTCTTGAATGGTCTTTATTTTCTTAATTGCAGGTTTATAATCGATTACACGAGTGGTTTTATTGTAATCTTCATCACCAAGCACTATATTTTCTAAGTTAGTATAGACATCAACAAGTTTGAAATGTTGGTGAACCATACCAATACCTAGACGGTTGGCATCATTTGGACCTTTAATTAATACTTCTTTGTTGTTTACCCTAATAATTCCATCATCAGGTTCATAAAGTCCAAAAAGGATTGACATTAACGTACTTTTTCCGGCACCATTTTCTCCGATTAAAGCATGTACAGTCCCTTTTTGGACTTCAAAACTAACATTTCTGTTAGCTTTTATTGAACCGAAAGACTTGGAAATATTAGAGAACTCAATAGCATTATTTCTTTCCATTTCTTCCTTTACATTTAAAAATAAAAAATAATAGTATATTTAAATACTATTATTTATAATATTTTACATTATTTTGGCTGTTTTATTAATGAAAATTAAACTGCAAATTATAATGCATTAATTTTTTTGTAAATTGAATTTGCGTATGCAATTCCTTTTGTTTCACCTTCAGAAGTTTTTGTTTTTTCAGCAATTTCTTGTTCACTTAAAGCATTAAAAGCAGTGTTATATTTATCTAATAACGCATTCATTTTATCTCTGTCTGCTTGGTCTGAAAGTGTTGATGGTGCATAACCAACTCAACCTTCTTTTTTAGTTCCAAGGTGGTTAAATGGTTTATCAGCAGCTTTACCAGCAAAAACATTATTAGGATCTACTCCAAACACTGTGTATAGTAAAGTATCATATACAGCTTGTGCCATGTTTTTTGTAACTGAAGTCATGAATTTTCCAGCTGATTGAGCTAATGATTTAGATTGGTCAACGTCAACACCAATAACTAAAGTTGGTAATTTAGCAGCATCAATTTGTTTAATTGTTTCTGCTGTACCAGGTCCAGCAACTGGTAAAATAGCCATTGGTAATGGGTTAGCGTCAGCTAAAGCTTTACGGATAGCATTACCCATGTCATCGTTAACTTGGAAACCTGAGTCAATAACTAATGAGTCTGAACCTTTAACTTCAGAAACTTTTGTTTTGTTTGTTGCAGTTTGATCGTAATTGTAAACACCTTCTAGGTATCCTATCATATAGTCAGTAACACCAGGGAAATCTCCTCCACCGAATGTTGAAACATATCTTTTTTGAGTATCACTTTCATATTTTGTTGATAAGAATTCAGCAACTGCTTGACCAACGATGTAAGCTGATTCTTGTGTTTTAAAGTTTAGACCATAGAAACGAGGGTAATTTACATCTTCTGGTAATGAAAAGTCGATTGAAATGATTGTAACACCTAAATCATCTAATAATTTTCTTTTCTTAGTATCTTTAATGTAGTTTGTAATACTATTGCTGTGATTGAATCCTGATAAAATTCAAATTTTTTGTCCTTGACCAATTAAAGCATCGTATGTTGCTGCATATGCACCACCTTTTGGTTCAACACTTGAAACCTCTACTGAAGCCTCAGCATTTAAACTTTTAACTTGATCACGAAAAGCTAATAAACCTTCTCATACTGATTGGTTGAATGATTTATCTGTTACGCGACCTTCATCAGTTACTAAAACAATGCTAGGAATTTCTTTATTTGCAAGTTTTTCTGCTGTTAATTCTGATTTTTCTTTAACAACTGCAACTCTTTCTTCTTTGTTAATGTAATCAGCAACATCTGAGCTTTCTCCTGAACCACCACATGAAGCAGCTACAAGTGGTAATGAAAGAGCACCCATCCCTAGTAATGAGAATAATACTGATCTTGATTTTTTCATAATTTCTCCGTTAGTTTTATGAATTTTAATAATAAAAAGGTTGAATGAACACTATTATAACAACCTGTTTTAATTATACTAAATATATATTATTTAAACTGTAAAAGTGAAAAATCACACCCATTTTGAGTGTGATTTTCAGTTTTTAATTTAATTAGTGTATTTTTCTGGATGTTTTTGTTGCATTAGTTTAATAAATTCTTTTTTGTCCATTGAACCATAGTTGTTCATTAGTTCTACACATTCTTCATATTCTTGTAAAGCTCATTCAACGTTTTCAAATCCATCTACTGATGTAATGCCTGGATGTTTTCAGTTTTTATATGTTGAAAAAAATGTTTTTACAGTGTCTAAGAATGGAGCTGGTAAATCAGCTAAATTTTGAATTGAATCTAATCTATAATCATCAGCATGTACGGCAATTAATTTAGTATCTGTTTCACCATCATCAATCATTTTCATAGCACCAATAATACGAGCTTTTAGAGATACACCTGGAATAAATGTTTCAGGAGAATATAATAAAACATCTAATTCGTCACCATCTCAATCTAAAGCATTTGGAATAAATCCATAGTTGCATGGATAAACAAAATCACCTCTTAGAATTCTATCTACTTCTATTTGATTTGTCTTACGATTGTATTCATATTTAATTCTAGAATTCTTTTGAATTTCAATTTTTACTTCAATTTCATTTTTCATAATATTAATCTTATCATTTTTAAAATAGTTTATAATTGACTTGTTGAAAAACTTAACAAAAATTATTTAAATAAAAAAATATAATTTTTTTCTTGATTTAGTAATTTTTGGTGTTATAATATTATAGCAATTAACGCAAACAAGCCCAGGTGGTGGAATGGTAGACACAAGGGACTTAAAATCCCTCGGTAGCAATACCGTGCTGGTTCAAGTCCAGTCCTGGGCACCATGATGTGCGTCCTTAGCTCAGCAGGTAGAGCAAATGGCTTTTAACCATTGGGTCAGAGGTTCGAATCCTCTAGGACGTACCATTTCAAGAAATTGACCAAATGATAACGAAAGTTATCATTTTTTTATTGTTTTTTTAGTATTATTAAATTTTAATTAATATAAATACTAAACAAAACAACAGCAGCATATTACTTAATATATAATGCAAATTTGTTTATCTAGTTATTAATTTATTTAATTTTTATTTATAAAAAACAAAAAAACAAGAGCTTTTAACTCTTGTTTTTAGGGCCATTTGTATTAAATGAAATGGTGCGAACGAATGGACTTGAACCATCGACCTCACGATTATCAGTCGTGTGCTCTAACCAGCTGAGCTACGCTCGCATTTAGGTATGATAATTATACCATAAATTATAATTATCATACAAAAAATTATTATAAATATTAACGTTTTGAAAATTGTCTTGCACGACGTGCTGCACGTAAACCTGGTTTTTTACGTTCTTTAGCGCGAGCATCTCTTGTAAGCATTTTTGCTTCTTTTAGAACTGAACGGTAATCTTGGCTAGCTTCTAATAATGCACGAGCAATACCTAATCTAATAGCTCCTGCTTGTCCACTTAGACCCCCACCAACAACTCTTACACTTACGTCAAATGTATTAACTGTTTCTGTTAAAGCAAATGGTTGATTTGCATCTTTTAAGTAAATATCTGATGTTAAATATTCACGTGCATCTTTACCATTAATAACAAATTTTCCTGTACCTTGTGTTAATCTAACACGAGCTACTGAAGATTTTCTTCTACCTAATCCACGATAAATAACTTGTTCCATTATTTAACCTCTAATTTCTCAGGGTTTTGAGCTTCATGTTTGTGCTCTGGTCCTGCGTAAACAAATAAGTTACGACGTTGTTTATCACCTAATTTTGTGTGTGGTAACATTCCAAATACTGCTTTTTGAATTAAAGCTGTTGGTTTTTTAATTCTTAATTTAGCAGCGTTAATGCTTTTTAGTCCACCTGGGTATCCTGAGTGTGAGTAGTAAATTTTATCTTCTTCTTTGTTTGCTGTTAATACAATTTTGTCTGCGTTAACAATGATAACATTGTCACCCATATCTGCATGTGGTGTAAATGTAGGTTTTGTTTTACCTCTTAGTACAGAAGCAACGTGTGCTGCTAAACGTCCTAAAACTTGACCTTCAGCATCAACAACGTATCATTTTTTAGATGCTTGTTGAGTGTTAACTATTGTAGTTTGTCTCACATTTCCTCCTACGTTAATATTGTTTTATATTATTCAAAATTTATTCGGTTCTATAAATTGCTTTTTAATTATATCATAGTATTTTAAAATTCTGATATTTTTTAAAAGTTGCCGTTTTAATGCACTTTTTAAGCACAAAAATGCATTATTTAATCTATTTTCATTTGGCTTAATAGAAAAATTGCAGCCGTTTCTGCTCTTAATATTCTTGAACCTAGCGAAACTAATTTGATATTATTTTTAATTGCTAAGTTAATTTCATCATCTGAAAAACCGCCTTCAGGACCTACAAAAAAGATTGTATCTCCTTGAATTGGTTGATCTAACTTTTGAGTTAGATTAACTTTTTCATGAGCTAAAATCTTGTTAGTATATTGTAGTTTTATAGCATCTTTAAAATCTGTTAATTCCTGTAGTTCAGGAATTTTATTACGAAAAGATTGTTCGGAAGCATTTTGTAAAATGGTTTGAAAACGTTCATATTTTTTAACAAATTTATTGAAACTAATTAGTTCATGATTTGTAAATTGTGTTCTAAGAGGAATAATTTGGGTTGCTCCTAATTCAACAGCTTTTTGCAACGCTCATTCAAAACGATCTAATTTAATTACAGCTAGTGCTAAAACTACATCATTTTGAGGCTCGTGATTTTCATCTATTTTTTCAAGGATTTTAGCTAAATCATTCTCTAATACACATTTATAAAAAACTTCTTGATAAACACAGATAAAAGGTTTATCATAAGCTCTAATAACTTTTAAGTGTTTTAAGGTTTCTTTTGATAAAACAAAGCAATTACCTTGTTTTTCTGATACGAAAAAACGGTTCATTAGTTTTGTTCCATTATTTCTTCATATTCTTCTAAAGTTCCTCTAAATAAGAAACTGTCAGTTGGTGATTTAAGTTCTAAAATAACGTCTGCACATTGGTTAACAAATGCTCTATTATATGTTGTAAAAATTGCTCCGCCTTTGAAAGCTTTAACTCCTTCAATAACTGAGTCTATTGATTCAGCATCTAAGTGGTCTAGTGGTTGATCTAAGACAATAAAGTTAGATTCAAGAAGCATCATTCTAGAAAACATTAATCTAGCTTTTTCTCCCCCTGAAGTTACTTTAACTTTTTTAAATACTGAATCAGCACTAAATAACATACGACCTAAAAATCCGCGCATTCTAGCATCGTCGTTTTCTTTATTTTCTTTTTCTATATTTTGTAGCGGTCATTTTGAAATTCATTCCAAAATTGTTTCATCAGTGTCAAAGTATTTTGAGTTGTCATTTGGAAAATATGAAGGAGTAATTGTTTGACCTCATTCTACTTTTCCAGAAGTCGGATTGGCTAGGCCTAATAAACATTCTAATAACCTTGTTTTGGCAATATCATCTTCTCCAACAATAACCATTTTTTCACCAGGATTTAGTGAAAATGATACGTTTTCAAATAATGTATCACCTTTTTCGTTGATATAAGTTAAACCTTCGACATTTAAGATTTGTTTACCGTGATCACGGTTCATATCTCATTTAACGTAAGGATATTTTCTGTTAGATGGTTTAATTTCATCAAGCGAAATTTTATCTAAGGCTTTCTTTCTACTTGTTGCTTGTCTTGATTTTGAAGCATTAGCACTGAAACGAGCAATAAATTCTTTAAGTTTTTCAATCTGAGCTTCTTTTTAAGATTAGATTGTTTCATCATTTCTCTTGCTAGTTCTGATGATTGTTTTCAGAAAGAGTAATTACCCGTATACATTTTGGCTTCATTATAATCAATGTCAACTATATGTGTACAAATAGCGTCTAAAAAGTCACTGTCGTGGCTAACTACAATAACAACATTTTGATAATCAATTAAAAAGTTTTCAAGTCATTTAATACTTCTTAAATCTAAGTGGTTAGTAGGTTCGTCCATGATTAAAATATCAGGATTACCAAATAAAGCTTTGGCTAATAAAACTTTAACTTTTTGATTAGCTGTAAGTTCTTTCATTTGAGCATCTCATTTTTCTTTAGGAATTGCTAAGTTGCTTAATAACTCTTGTGCATCATTTTCAGCAGATCAACCACCCAACATTCCGTACTTTTCTTCTAAATCAGCGGCTCTTTCATAGTCTTTATCAGTTGCTTCAGGGTTTAAATAAATAGCATCTTTTTCTTCTTTGATCTTGTATAAATCAGTGTTACCCATAATAACGACTTCAGTAACATTAAAGTCATCGTAAGCATTATGATCCTGAGATAACACAGAAATTCTTTTACCTTTTTCAATTAAAATTTGACCACCTGATGATTCAATTTGACCTGCCATAATTTTTAAAAATGTAGATTTTCCAGCACCATTAGCACCAATAATTCCATAAGTATTACCTTCTGTGAATTTTAAATTTACATTTTCAAATAATTTTTTGTCGCTAAATACTTTGCTTAAATTTTGTACTTCAACCATTTTTACTCCTTAAATTAGCCAACATTTGTCTTTTTTCTATGATAATGTGAATAAAAAACCTTCATCAAAATGAGAAGGCTGTTAACATCAAAGCTTACGCTCTCGATGTCGGCTCCTGTTAATTATAACAGAAAAAAAGAAAAGCTAATCAATAGCTTTTCTGTGAATTATTAATTATTGTTTTGCTAAAATTCTTGATTTTAGACCTTCGAAGTATGTTTGGTATTCGTCTGCTACTGGTACTAATGTAAAGTCTGCTTTACATGATGTACATTCTTTAACTTCTTCTCTTACAAGTGCTGATTTTGAAAGTTTTTCATCAATGTGTCTTGTTGTCATGTTAGTGTTTCTGTTTGCTAAACATGAACCACCACAGCAAGCTCCACCAATTGGATCATAATGTCTTTCTTCGCGTGTTTCCATTGATAAGTAATCTACTTGTTCTTCAACTACTTCTTCTTGACATGATTGACACTCTTCTTCAACAACAGGACAAACACACTCTTCTTTACCTAAGCATGTTTCTTCTTGACAATCGTGTTTTGGTGTTTCTTCAACTACTTCTTCTACTTCACCACAACCTGTGCAAGCTTCATCACAAGCTTCTTCGTTTTTACAAATACATTCATCTTTTCCTAAGCATGTTTCTGCTTGGCAGTCATGTTTAGGTTCTTCGATAACTTCCACAACTTCTTCAACTACTTCTTGTACTTGAGGCTCTTCAACTACAACTTCTTCAAAGATTGGTTCTTCAACCACTTCTTCTACCACAGTCTCAACAACTGGAGCTTGTTTTTTAGATTCAACTTGTTCAACATACATTTCTTCAAATTGAACTTCTGTTAATTCTTTAAATTGTACTTCTGTTAAACCTAATTCTCTTGCGTGTCTACAGTTTCTGAAATTTCTTCTACATCTTAGACATTTTTTCATATTTTCTCTCTTTCATTATAGTTCAATGTCTTATTTCTTTAGGTCACTTAAAGAAATATAGTTAATTTTATTAGTTCTAGTTCTTCTTAGTGCCTTTTGTCTATTTGGCAATAATTCATGACGATAAATAAGACGTTGATTGTCTTTTAGACTGTGACCATTCTTATCATAATTATAAACTTTATTTTTAATTTTTTGATTTGTATTTTCTGGAATTTCAAACCTAGGAACAGAAGCACTTTGTTTGCTGTTTAACTCTTGCTCTAAGAAAGAAAAACTATTAATTCCACCATTTGCATATGATGCTTTTTGTTCAATTTGTTTAAATTGTGATTCTTGAACTTTTTGTTCTTGTTGAATTTCTTCAAGTCTTCTTTTGACAGATTCATACATTTGAATCACTCTACGTTCTTGCTCTTCAATTGATGTTTGTGGATCAAGTGGCATTGATTCTAATATTCTCATGAATACTGGGTCATGTCTCATTTCTTTTGTAATCAATGATTTAACACCCATTCTATTAGAGAATATTCTTAATAAAACACCATAAGCAATATCATCTAACATCGCATCAAACATTTTTGAACCTTCTTCAGTATATGACTGATAAGGATTTTTCTGTGAATATTGAACCAAATTAACGTTAGAACGTAATTTGTCCATTCTGTTAATGTGACGTTGTCATTTTTCATCCAACGTCTCTAGAATGATGTTTTTAGCTGTTGAAACCAACTCTTCTTCTGAAGTTTTTTCTAATGCATTTTTTTGTCATTCTTGATAAACAGTCAGAATTATATTTGCAACATAATCTGGTAAGTCTTGTTCATGAACTTTTGAAATATCATCTAAATCAAAATGAAACTTAATTAAACTTCCGATGTTTTGATTTAAGAAACTTACTAGTGCTGTGTAATTATAAGTATGATTGTGTAGTTTATATTCACCACTTCTAACAATTGTTCTAGCTGCTGAGCCTATCATTCTTTGGAGGATAAAAATAATATCTTTGCTATATAAAATCAAGTCTCTTTGCGCATAAATTAAATCACGTTGTTGTCTAATAACATCATCGTAATTAAGAACTGATTTACGCGAATCATAGTTAAAACCTTCAATTTTCTTTTGAGCATGGTTGAATGCGAATCTTAAGTTTTTGTTGGTTATTTCTTGGTTTTGTGAATCTGAATATGCCTCTTTAAAACTTTCATAATTTGCAAACCTTTGCATCAATTGATCATCAAGCGAAATAAAGAATTTACTTGTACCAACGTCACCCTGACGTCCTGAACGTCCTCTTAATTGATTGTCAATTCTTCTTGATTCGGCTTTATCAGTTCCTAAAACATATAAACCACCTTTTTCAATGGCTTCAGGTGTAGGTTTGATATCCGTTCCACGACCTGCCATGTTTGTGGCAATTGTTACAGCATAAGCATGACCAGCACGAGAAATAATTTCAGCTTCAGATTCATTTTGTTTAGCATTTAAAACAGTATGTGGAATACCTTTGGCTAATAATTTTTTATGAACTATTTCTGAGTCTTCAATTTGTGCAGTCCCTACTAAAACTGGTTGCCCTTTGGCATAAAGTTCTACAATTTTGTCAACAACTGCATTTCATTTATCTTCTGAATTGGCAAAAATAGCGTCTATTTCATCAACACGAGCAATTGGTTTGTTTGTAGGTACAACATTAACTCTCATGTTGTAAATATCAATAAATTCTTGTTCTTCTGTTTTACCTGTCCCTGTCATTCCACAAAGTTTTTTGAACATTCTGAAAAAGTTTTGATAAGTAATTGTTGCCAGTGTTTTTGTTTCTGGTTCAATTTCAACTGACTCTTTTGCTTGAATAGCTTGTTGCAGACCTTCTGAATAAGAACGTCCATCCATTATACGACCAGTAAAGGCATCAACAAGTTCAATTTTTCCATTTCTAACAATGTATTCAACATCAATTCTCATGATTTTGTGTGCTCTTAGGGCGTTTTGAATTAAATGGACATCTTCACTGTGATCAATGTTGTAAATGTTTGTTGTGTTATAGAATTTGTTGGCTTTTTCAATTCCCGAGTGTGATAAAGTAACTGATTTAGATTCTTCATCGATTAAATAATCACCTTCCACTAGAGATCTAACAAAAATATCAGCACTAAAGTAGTTAGTTACATTTTCATGTTCACCACCTGAAATAATCAGCGGTGTTTTAGCCTCATCAATTAAAATTGAGTCAACTTCATCGATTAAACAAAACTGCAACCCTCTTTGAACCTTTTCTGATGCAGTTTTGACCATGTTATCTCTTAAATAGTCAAACCCAAGCTCTGAGTGGACTGAGTAAGTAATGTCAGCTGCATAAGCAGCTCTTTTGTTATATGAATCAAGACTTGCTTTGTTTATCCCAACAGTAAGCCCTAAAAAGTTAAATACTTCACCCATTTCTTTTGCATCACGTTCACTCAAATATTCGTTAACAGTTGATACAATCGCACCCTTACCTAAAAGCGCGTTTAAATAAACAGGAGCAATTGAAGTAATGGTTTTACCTTCTCCTGTTTTCATTTCTGCAACAGAACCTAAATCAAGTAAAATTCCACCTAGCATTTGAACATCATAAGGTCTTTTACCTAAAACTCTTTTTGTTGCTTCTCTAGCAACAGCAAAGGCATCATTTCTAATTTGTTCTAATGTGTGCCCTTTTTCAAGCAATTCTTTGAAGAATTGTGTCTTGCTTTTTAGCTCTTCATCAGTGAATTTTGTCACTATTTCTTCAAGTTGGTTGATCTTACGTAAAGATTGCTCAGCAATTCTCATTTCTGTTGTTTTAAAATCAAATAAATTTTTTAAAAATTTCATATAAACTCACTTTTTATAATGGGTGTATTTCTTTTTAAATTTTACAACATTTACCGAAAAAGATTGAAAAAAGCCTATGTAGGCTTATTTCTGTGAATTATGGTTTATTTTGTCACTCCTTGTATTATGGTTTATTTTGTCACTTTTGCTTAATTTAAGATTCAAAAGTTTTAAAATTGTTAAATTATGATTAAACTAAATTTAAAAAACACAAATTTATCAACAGAATATGAAAAAAATAGAATTTTAAACTTAAAAACAATAGCAATTCACAAGAACTGAACAAACGAACAATTAAGTTTAAAAACAGGGCTTTCAGTAAGAACGATAATTAGATACAAAAAGGAAATCTTTAATACAGAAAAGGGAGATAAAAGTTTCGTTAGAACAAAACATAAAAATATAAATAAAGTTAAAGATCGAAAAATATCAGATGATTTATTTCAAGAAATTTATAAACAATATCTTGAAACAAATAACGCAATTATCGACATAGAAAGAACAGACAACGAATTAAGTTATAAAGAATTTTATGAGACATTTTTAGATCAAAATATTAAGGAAAAGTTGTCTTATTCTTGAATGATTTATAGATTTAATGAATTAGGTTTTCACAATCGTCACACAACAAAAAGAGGAAGAAAAATTACCAGAGATTTAAAGAAAATCAAAAAACTAAATGAAGAAACTCATATGATGATTGCAGAAATCCAAAACAAACAAAACACCACAAAAAACAAAGAATGATTTTGAATTTAAATAAGAATTTAAAGTTTGGTGAAATACTTGAAATTGATGCTCAAGTAGAACCATATTTATTTAAAGAAAACAAAATTTATCTTTACCATGCAATTGATGCAGCAACAGGAATGCTTTTAGGTATGTGAGTTGAATATCAAGAAACCAATCTTGGATATCAAAGACTCCTAGAAATAGTGTTTAAAAGATTCGGATTCCCTAAAATAATCCATACAGATAAACGTAAAACATTTTGAGGTAGTGAAAGTACTGAGACAATGTTTGAAAAGAATTTAAACGAAAAGGGTATTAGAATAATAAGTTCATCAAACCCTAAACACAAACCGCATGTTGAAAGATCTTTTAGAAGTGCTCAAGATAAACTACCAGTTTTCATTAGTCAAAATCAAATTAAAACAATTGAAGATTTAAGAAGAAACGGTGATAAATATGTAAATTACTACAACACAAAATTTAAAAAAGTTATTGCTAAAAAATCATTATTCAACAAAGAAGGAATGCTAAGAAATAATTGAAGAGTTGACATTGAAATCAACAGAAAAGTTATTAATGGTGCGGTTAGATTTGGTAAGAAAATTTACGCAGCTTATATGAGCGATGGCAGAAGATTAATGATGCATGATTGATCATGAACTAGATTAATAATGGCGTCTGATGGTAATTTTTATTTCAAATATTTAGACAAGATTTATTATGCAAAAGAACCTGAAGGAAAAGATTTGACAAAAGCAGAAATTTGAGCTTTGGAAAACAATTTAGACCTTTCAGTACCACATGTTCAACAAATGTATTTTTTGTTGCGCAAAAATAAAAGCTTTCATCAATATTTACAAAAATACATGGATCGATTAATAAATTTACTGTCTCAAACTGAACCTGACGTACAAGAAATAAAAAAGCAATGCGTGAAATGTTCAAAGAAATACGCGCATTGCATAACAAAATTGCTGATGAAATTCTAATAGAATAACATCATTTATATTGTATAAAAATATCATTAAATTAAATCGCGAAAAAGTGACAAATTAAACAATATTTTACACGAAAAAGATTGAAAAAAGCCTATGTAGGCTTATTTCAATCTGAAAATTACAGTTCTTGTTAATCCAAATTATAATTTATCCTATTTATGACATGCAGTTATCATTTAGGTTTTATTTTAAACTGTTATGCCAGCGACATGGGCTTAAAAGTATTATAAAAAGCACAAATTATTGTGCTTTTTGATTATTGTTTTCTAAATAAACTGGATCTGTGTTTAAAACTCCTATGTATGGCAAATTACGATACTTTTCTTTGTAATCCAAGCCAAATCCAACTAGAAATTCATCACCAACTGTAAAACATGAATAGTCTGCTTTTAAGTCATTTTTCCGGTTTACTGGTTTATCTAATAAGGTTAAAATCTTAATTGATTTTGGATTTCTTAGTCTTAGCAATTCTGTAATTTTAGCTAATGTAATGCCAGAATCAATGATATCTTCAACAATTAAAACATCTTTGTTTTGAATATCACTTGCTAAGTCCATAATGATTTTAACGCTTCCGGTTGAGTGTAAACCCCCAGCATAGCTACTTGCTGTTAAAAAGTCAATTCTGTGGTCTGTTTTTACATCTTTAATTAATTGTGCAAGGAACGGAATACTTCCTTTTAGAAGTCCGACAATTATTAAATCTTGTGACGATTGATAAGTTTTATCCACTCATTTGGCAGCTTTTAAAATACCATCTTCAAGTTGTGTTTTTGAGTAAATAACTTTAGAAATAGCTGGATGAATATCGGAATTTTTTTGAGATTGGTTTTTTAGAAATTTGAACATAATACCTACTTAGATGCTTTATATGCTTCAATTAATTTAACCGCTTCTTCTAACACTTGATCTTCAGTTAAATCGTTTGTGTCTAATATTGCATAATTAATTTTATACTTTTCAACAACTTTTATATATGTGTCTTTATAAACATCGTATAGTTCTTTAAAATATGTCTCATTTTTTTCATAGTTTTCGATTTCAACATCGCGCCCACGTTTGAATAGACGGTTTTTAAAGTTTTCATATGAAACATCAAGGAAAATTGCAAACTCAGGTAATTCACTTGGTGTAATTAATTCATTAAATAAAGCATCATAAGCTTTCATTGTTTTTTCTGGTAGATTTTTAAAATTCACCATTGCAAACACATAGTGTTCAGCACCAAAACGGTCTAAGAATAAAAAGTCATTCTTTGAATCTAATCCCATTTGGTCAAATTTGTCTAAATGTTTTCTAACATTTTCCATATGATGCTCAACAACATATGTTTGGAAACTTAACTCTAAGTTAGGTTTCTTTTCATAGAATCATTTTAACATTGTGTTAAAAACTTCATCATTTTGTGTGAACTCATCAATTAATAATGAGTGTCCTTCGTAGTGTTCTATAAGTTTTTTTGATAGTGTACTTTTACCACTACTTATCATTCCTGATATTCCAATTAGCATAATTTTCTCCTTGATTTTTATTGGTTTTTTACTAAAAAGGGGTTAAGAAAAAGACAAAAGAAGCCTTCTATCTTTTTCTAATTAGGGAAAAATCCTTAATTTATTATCGTTTGAATAGCTTAATTGTCTTTTCAAGCTTTTAATATTTTTATTTCGTATTTTTCTTGACCTTCAACTAAGATTGGTGCTGTATTTGAATAATCTTCTAATACTTCTTTGTTGATTAAAGCCTTAGCTAATGGGCTTTGGTCTGAAATTCTGTTTTCAAATGGATCACTATCTAGAACTCCACCAATTTCGATAACGTGAATCTCACCTGTGTTTAGTTCTTTAAATTGAACCTTTGTTCCAATTGTAATTCTGCTGTGGTGTGTAGCTAGGTTTTTATTAGAAATAACAACTGAATTATTAATAATATTTTCTAGTTCACTAATGCGACCTTCAACAACACTTTGTCTTTCTCTTGCTGCATCATATTCGGCATTTTCAGACAAGTCCCCTTGAGCACGTGCTTCTTTTAGGGCTTCTTGAACTTTTGGACGTTCAACTTTAACTAAATTTTCGTATTCTTCTTTGAACTTATTTAATTTCTCTTCTGAGATGTATTGAATTTGTTGATTTAATTCTTGAGCCATTTTCCCTCACCCTTGTTAATATGCTATATTTTACATTAATATTAAATTTAATCTTGGACTTTTTATGTCCAAAAAGGTTGAAAAAGCATTTTAACTCTATGTCTTAGGGTTAAAAAACTTTTAATAAATTATGATAATCTGAATTATTTTTTCACAATGAATAAGTATTTACTACTTAGGTATGAAACTTCATAAGTTATACCAATTAATTTTAAGTGACTAATTAATTTTTTGATTTCTGGTTTTGGATTATTAGCATATGAAATAGCTATCATTCCATTTGTATTTAGCTGTGAATAATATTTATCAAATAAATCATTTAAGTCTTGATTTGTGCCTTCAATGGCTATAAAATCAAGTTTTTCTTGTTCTAGTAAATGAATTTGATTTGGAAAATCTGCTGGAAAGTTTTCTTTTGCTTCATTAATTTTTGGTAAATCAATTTCTAAAGCATCATAATAAACAGTTGCTTTAACTTTATTAGCAATTGCACTGATGTAAAATTGGTCTTTAGTACTTAAAACTAAAACTTTTGAATAACTATTTTGATAAATTGTGTTAATTAAACCTTCGATATCCAAATCCAAAGCTTTTGATTTAAAATGATCTTTTAAGTCAAAAGGTAAAGTACCTAAATCATTACGCATTGATTGAATTTGTATCATTGTTTCAGCTTGTGATTTTTCTAAGTATTTTTTTCTAATTCTTCTACTAATTAGAGCTAAAACTACATAAGTACTAATTCCTAGTATTAAAACCACAATAGCAGATATTCACAGTGCTAATTTTGTATTTTCACCCATGTTGCCTACTTTTTATAATAGTCCAAATAATCCTGCAAGATAAATACAGCAGCTAATTTGTCTTTAAATTGTTTTCTTTTCTTATTATTCAGTCCAGCTGACATTAAAGTTTCCTGAGCTCTTTTGGTTGAATATTGTTCATTAATTAAAACAATTGGTAAATTAAATTTTGTTTTAATTAGTTCAATAAATACTTCAACCATTAAAGTTGTTTGACTTTTTTCACCACTAATTTTCAGTGGATACCCAATAACTAAGCCATCTATTTCATTTTTATATTGATTTAGTCAATATTCAATTCGATTTAAAACTTCATCAAATTGACCCTCAGTATAAATGAAGTTTTCTAGTCCGCTTGGAATAATTTCAAAGTAATCTGTGATTGCAAAGCCACAACTTTTTGATCCCAAGTCTAATGCTAATTTTCTCATTTAAGCTCGTTTGAAATAAATTCTAATAATAAATCAGCACTTGCTATTTTACCCATTGATAAAATAGCATTTCCTCCACCACGACCAGCAAATTTGGCAAAAAGTTGTTGTGCTATGGCGTTTGAGTTGTATTGTTTAGAAGCAACAACCAGCATTGGGTTAGCATCAGTTGTTGTTAATACGACTAAAACATCTGAATATTTTTCACGAAGTGTTGAAGCAACTGTTTTGATGTTTGAATTTGTTAAAGTTTGATTTAAGTAAACTTTGTGACCGTTGATGTCTAAAACTTCGATGTTGTCAAAATCAAATTCGTTTGAGTTACTTAAGTTTTTATTAAGTTGCTTATTGGTTTCTTTTAAATTAAATAGTGCATCTTTTAGATATAAAATTGCTTGTTCTTTTTCTTCTGGAATATTGATATCAAACACAAAACTAGGATCTAATTTTGTGTTTTTCTCTGCTGCTTTTTCCACTTGTAAAATTAGTTCATCAATTTGACTTTGTAAATATTCATCAACTAAAGCATTTGAAGAAATAGCTCTTACACGGTAAACACCAGCCGCTTTTTTGTCAACACTAGTAATTTTAAAGTTTTCTAATTTAGCGGTATTGCTTAAGTGAGTTCCACCACATAAATCTGCTGTAATATTATCAAATTTAACAATTCTAACATTTTGAGGATTCATGTATTCTGACTCTTCTAAAGTCATAATAGCACCCATTTCTTTAGCTTGTTCTGTAGTCATGTTTAAGTAATCACGTTTTGCATCTTGTTTAATATAGCTTCTAACAAGTTGTTCAATTTCTGCAATTTGCTGATCTGTTGGTTTAGTTTCAGCAGGCATATCGAAAGTTAAACGCAATTCATTGTTATCTGAACCTAACTGTTTGATTTCTGGTCCTAAAATAGTTCTTAAAGCACAGTATAACAAGTGAGTACCAGAGTGATTTCTTTCAAGACCTAAACGAATTGTTTCATCAACAAAACATTCTACTGGGTCATTTTTATTAATTTTACCTTCAACTTTATGAATATGATTTCCGTGCTTATCTTTGAAAACATCTAAAATCATGATGTTTTCATTATTTTGCTTAATGTAACCGCGGTCATGTTTTTGTCCACCACTTGTTGCGTAAAAAGGTGTTTGATCCAAAATTAAGTATGATATACCATCAGCTTGTTGTATTTCTGTTTCAGTGTCTAGCAGGTGTAAAATCTTAGATTTATTATATGTATCTGTATAACCTATAAAATTATCTTCTTTGCTTTTAATTAAAGCTAATGAATTAATAACTTTATCCATACCTGATTTTTTAACATTTCTAGAAGCGTCTGCATGCTTTTCTTTAGCTTGATTAAATTCATCTAAATTAACTGAAATGCCTTGATTTGCAAGAATTTCAGTTGTTAATTCGATTGGAAAGCCATAAGTTTCAAATAATTTAAAAGCTAGATCACCAGGAAATTCTTTTGTGTCTTGTTTAATAAAGTTGTTAAGTAGGTTTTTACCGTTTTCTATTGTTTTAGAGAAAGCAATTTCTTCGTCTTTTATTACTTGCGCAATAGGTTCTACATCATATTCGAATGGTAAAGTTGATTTAATCGTGTCAACTAATTTATATAAAAATAAATCTGAAATCCCTAATTGCATAGACATATAGATACTTCTTCTTAATAACCTTCTTAAAATGTATCCACGCCCGATATTTGACGGTTTAGCACCATCTGCTACAGCATTCACAACTGTACGCATGTGATCAGCTATAACTTTAAATTGTGTATTAATAACTGTTTGTTGTTGATCTTTATCAAAGTAATTTTCTGTTTTATATCTATATGAAGTATATTTTTCTATTTCATGAATGATTGGTAAAAATAAGTCTGTATCAAAGTTAGTAGGAGCATCTTGTAAAATAGAAACTAACCGCTCAAACCCTGCACCAGTATCAATGTTTTTTGTTTTAGTTCAGTATATTCACCTTCACCATTTGAATTATAAGTTGAAAATACTATGTTTCAAATCTCAATATAACGATCGTTTTCAATATCTTCTTTTAAAAGTTCAATTCCACGTGCATCATATTTTTCCCCACGATCAAAAAAGATTTCAGTATTTGGTCCACAAGGTCCAGAACCTACTTCTCAGAAGTTTGTGTCTTTTGTACCTGGTATTAAATGATCTTCAGAAAATCCATGTGATTTTCAAAGTTCTTTTGTTTCTAAATCTTCATAGTAATAAGTGAAATATAATTTTTCTTTATCAAGTTTTAAAACATCTAAAAGAAATTCAACAGCAAATGCAATTGCTTCTTTTTTGAAGTAATCACCAATTGAAAAGTTACCTAACATTTCAAAAAATGTATGGTGACGAGCTGTTACTCCAACATTTTCAATGTCATTTGTTCTAATTGCTTTTTGTGAGTTGGTTAATCTTTTTGCAGGCGGATTCTTTTTCCTGAAAAGTAATCTTTTAATGTTGCTACACCACTGTTAATTCATAATAATGAAGGGTCGTTTTGGGGAACTAGACTTTTTGAAGGTACGATAAAATGTTGTTTAGATTCGAAAAAACTTAATCATTTTTCTCTAATTAATTTTGAATTCATTTTTCTCCTACACGTAAGTTAATTTTTTGTCATTCATGAAAATTTCTTCAATAATTGCTCCGCCTAAGCATTTGTCACCATCATATAAAACTACTTGCTGACCTGGAGTAACTGCTGATGAAGTTTCTGGATAAATTACTTTGATTTCATTATTTGGTAAAAGTTCAATTTGAACTTTTATATCTTTTTGTCTGTATCTAAATTTAGCTGATAAATTGTTTGGATTATAGTCAGTGTTATTTAAGGTTAAATTTGATGCTATTAAACTGTTTGATAATAAATATTCTGGTTTTGAATTAGGAGCTACGTATAAAATGTTTTTTAGAACGTCATGACCACATACATAATAAGGTTCAGCCATCCCACCTAAATTTAATCCTTTTCTTTGACCAATTGTGTAATAGAAACAACCCACATGTCTCCCTACAACCTTGTTAGTTGTTATGTCGATTATGTCTCCATCTTGGGCAGGGATATAATTTTGTAAAAATTGACCGAAATTACGTTCACCAATGAAACAAATACCTGTTGAATCTTTTTTGTCTGCTGTAATTAGGTTTAATTCTGTTGCTATTTTTCTAATTTCAGGTTTGGTTAATTTAGCTAATGGCATAATAACTTTTGATAGTTGTTCATGAGTTAATTGCGCTAAGAAGTATGTTTGATCCTTATCAACATCGACTGCACGATATAAGTGTCCATCAACTACATTTGCATAATGTCCCATCGCAATATAATCAGCTTTTAATTCATTAAAAGCGTGATTTGCAAAAGCTTTGAACTTAATGTATTTGTTACACAAAATATCAGGATTTGGTGTTCTGGCTTTTTTATACTCTTCAATAAAGTTTTCAAAAACATCATTTCAATATTCTTTAACAAAATCAACTCTATGAAGTGGAATATCTAATGTTTTAGCAACTGCTTGTGCATCTAAATAATCTAATTCTTGTGGGCAAACATCCTGATTAATATCATCATTACCTAAAATGTCATTATTAACCATACTGTCTCAATTACGCATAAATAAACCAACGACTTCATAGCCTTGTTGTTTTAGTAAATAAGCAGCTACAGATGAATCAACTCCACCAGACATTCCAATAACTACTCTTTTTGCCATTTTTCCTCCTTATGCTAATGGATCTCAAAGTTCAACTTCAACAACTTTCGGATTGTCTAGTTGATATTTGGTATCTAAGTATTTTGCATCTACAATTGCTGTAAAGCAATATTCATCAAATCAAGAATCTGACATTGAGAAAATACCTTTTTTACCATATTTATCACCTCAAGAGTTTTCAACTTTTCAAAAGGTGGTATTGTTTTGTTCATCAAATTTAACACCCACAAATGCCATTGCATGATTTAAATTTGAGTTATAAAATTTAATTCTGTCAGCTTTATTTAAATTATTAACAGGTGTAAATAATTCGCTGTATTGGTATAATTCTGGATCTAAAATACCTGAAGGACTATCTTTAAAAGGATCAACATCGCACCCAAATCAAACTGGTACACCATCTTTTAATGAAGCAATAATTGCGTCTTTCATAGCTTGAAGTGGAATATTAACCATTTTGACATCGCCGTCATTGTAAACTGAGTTTTGTTCTTTAAGTAAGTAAATTGAACCATATGGATGCAAGTCTCTAGGATCGTGTAAAACATTGATTTTATTACCAAAGTCATTTCCTACATATTTTTCAAAGAATTCTAAAGGAGTTATGTTTTTGATTTTGACAACTTTTTTATTTTTGTCTTTATATTCATAATCAAAAGTTGTAGGAGGTGTTCCTAAACATTTGCTTACTATGTCATAAACTTCATATAAAATCGCTTCTTTTTCATCTAAAAGCTCTTGATTGGTAGCTTTTTGCGCATAAAGTTGATGTAATCTACTTGCTCCATTTTTTAAATGTCAATCTAAAATTTCATTCATATTTGTTGTATTACCTGAATGAAAAGTTTCAGGCATAATGCTTTTTGGAACTGCACCATATTTGTTTAATAAGGCAACAAATCATTCTCAATAACCACCATCAGAAGCAACTGATGAATGAATTTTAGTATGAACAAGTCTGTCATTTAGTGGTTTATCAATATTTTGAATAATAAAGTTTAAAAAAGTGTTTGCTTTTTCTAACTTGTCATAAAATGCTAGGTAATTTTCCGAAAATTCAAAATTCTCAACATTTAAATCTTTCATAGCTTTTAAACGTGCCACGTTTAAAGCTGCAAAAATTCAACATCTACCACTATTTGATTGCATTGTAATTTCACCAATTGTTGTTTCGATATCAAAAACATAATCGTGTTTAATTAAAGTTTTGTGGTTAATGCAAGTATTTTTTAGCCCATTTTTAATAACGGAATTTTGTAGTAATAAATTACTTTTAGTATTGAATTTATTAGCAAATTTTTCTAGGGTTTTTAGTTTTAAATCCATAAGTCTCCTATAAGTTTATTAATTATACTCTAATGGGGTATAAAATTACTGAAAAACACCTTATATAAGGTGTTTTTCTAAATATATTATTTTAATTATTATTTAATAATTGCATTAAAGTCTTTTTCTAGTTTTTCAGCTAATTCTGGTTTAGCATCTGCTAGCATTAAAGACATTCTTAAAGAAGAAATAACAAAATCGTGTGCGTTTTGTTTTGAGAAACCGAATTGTTCAAATTTGCTTGTGAATTCTTCAATTTGTTCAGGAGTAGCATTAACGTTGTAATCTTTAACTAATGCACTGTAAGCAAATGCTTTTTCTGCTTTATCAAGTGCTTGTTTTTTGAATTCAGCTTCTAAGTCTTGTTCTGTTGATTTGATTAAGTTTAGGTATTCTTGTTTTTTGATTCCGTATTGTTTTAATTGGTTTTCAAATGCAGCTTTTGAAGCGGTGATGTCTTGTCTTAATAATGAATCATTAATTACAACTTTTGAATTCTTTAGAACAGCAGCAACTGCTTGGTCGTAAAATTTTGTGTTAGCTTCAATGAATTTTTTAACTTTTTCATTTTTCTCTAATACTTTTTCTAAATCTTTTACTGTTTTTACGTTTTCATCACCTAATAATTGAACATTTTCATCTGTTAATTGATATAGTTTTAGTCTTTGAACTTGGTTAATTGTTACTTCAAATTCAGCATCTTTGTCTCTGTATTCTTTAACAAAGTATTCTGAAGGGAACTTAACTTTAACAGTACCTTTGTATCCTGTTTTTTTACCAACTAATTGATCTTCAAATCCAGGAATAAAAGCGTTTGAACCTAGTTTTAAGTCATAACCTTGAGCTTCACCACCTTCAAATGCTTCACCATCAATGAATCCTTTAAAGTCAATGTTAACAGTATCACCTAATTGTGTTTTTTCTTTTTTGTCTAAAACTTCATTTTGTGATAATTGTTCTTCAAGTGCTACTAAAGCTTTTTTAACGTCATCTTTTGTAACTTTTACTGCTGTATAACCAATTGATTTAACGATTGCTTTAACATCAACGTCAAATTTAGGGAATAAAACAAAGTTGTATTCAAGTACTAGGTTTTGGTCTTTATCAAAGTCAAATGATAATTCAGGGAATGAAGAAACTTCTAATTTGTTATCTCTTGCGTATTCAATAACATCTGAGTAATTTGCTTCATTGTATTCTCTAACAACATGTTGTAATGAATCTGCTGGATTAACATATTTTAGACGTTCTGCTAATGGTGCTTTACCTGCTCTGAAACCTTTAACTTTTACATTTTTTGCTAATTTTTCATTTGTTTCACTTAGTTTTTTCTCGAATTCTTCTTTGTTAACTGTTAAAAATACTGTTAATTGGGCTTTCTCATCCACGATTTTATGAGAAATTTTTTTGTCCTTTTTCATAAACAACTCCTTTATTTGTAAATTGGTATTTTTATTAATATTATTTTAATATTTTTTTAATAAAAAATAAGTAAAAAAATAAATCAGTTCACATCTGAAAAATAACAAAAAACAACTAGAAAACTAGTTGTTTTGAATCATGTCAATAATCTTTTTTGGATCTTTGTTATTAAATAAAATCTCAGTAATATTTCTCATTAATGGTGCATTTTGAATATTGTATTCATCAAGCAACTTAACTAGGGTTTTTGCTGTGTCATAACCTTCTACAGTTAAACTTTGCATCTCCAAAGCTTTGTCAATTCCAAATTTAGCAATATTCACACCTAAAGAGAAATTACGACTAGATTTTGATGAACAAGTAAGAAATATATCTCCTACTGATGAAAAATGATAACCAATTGTGTTTTCTCCATCTGGATACATTGATTTATAAATGTTAAAAATTTCTGAAATACCTGTTGTTAGAAGTCCTGCATGTGAGTTTTCGCCAGGATATAGTTCAGAGCAAATACCTGTACCAATAGCCAAAACATTTTTTAAAGCTGAAAATAATTCTGCACCCAAAATGTCATTGTATGGTTTAACAATAAAAGTGTCGTTGTTAAAAAATCCTGAAATTTCTGAGTTAAAATCAATATTTTTTCCAACTATATTCACCATTGTTAAGTTTTGTGAAAAAACTTCTTTTGCAAATGACGGACCCATAATAGAAGCAAAATTACGAATGTTTTTTGAATAATTTAATGTTATGTATTGTGAAAAAAACATCTTTGTTTTAGGCTCTAAACCTTTTGATAAGTTGATTAAATCGATTTGTCTGTCTTTTAAAATATCACACACTTGATTTAACAGACTTTCAACGACAACTGATGGAACCGCAAGAATTACAATGTCAACATTATCTAAAAAAGTTTTTAAGTTGTTAGTTGCTTTTAAATTAAAAGCATTAACAAAAGGAACTTGACCAAAATACTTTGTGTTAAGTCCATTATTAATATCTGAAATTTCAGTTTCATTAATTCCATACATTAAAACTGAATGATTATTTTTTGATAAAACATTGGCTAAAGCGCTTCCGAAAGCACCTGTCCCAAGAACACCAAATTTACGCTGATTTAAGTTTTTATTCATATTTATATAATTTTACTAAAAACACAAAAAAAGCATAAAAAAATGGCAGGAGTAGCAGGATTCGAACCCACAACACACGGGGTTGAAGCCCGTTGTTCTACCGTTGAACTATACTCCTAAGCCATTTAATTATACCACAAATGTTAATTAGTAAACATTGAAATAATATCTTTTACAGTCTTAACATCTCTTAGCTGATCATCTGAAATTGAAACACCAAATCTTTCTTCAGCTTCAAATAATAACTCAGCTAAATCTAATGAATCCACACCTAAATCTCTTATAATATCATCTTCAGAAATATTAGTTTTTTTAGAAAGGCGTTTTAATTCATTAATAATGATAAGTTTTCTTTCTTCCATATTGTAATTATAAAGCAGACGCAAGAATAAAGTCGTAAATTTTTTCCTGATAATCTTCTTTATATTTGTATTTAAAATAGATTTGTAGATGTTGGTCACTAATGATTTCATAGTCAAAATATAAATCTCCATTAGTGATTTTTATTCGTCTTAAAATATCTTTTACTACTGCATTTACTAAGTTTTTGTCTAAATATCTTTTACCAACTTCATTTGATTGAACAAACTGGTCAAAATAACCAGAGTCTAAAACAGGAAATACTGCAACTTTGTTTTGAGGCTTTTTTGAAACGTCTTCTGTGATAGTGGTCTTTTCTGATTTTTGTTTTGCATAAACAGATTTTTGCTTCTGTATATACCCGTTTAAAAAATAGCCTCCAACACCAATTGCACCTAAAAAACCAAGAGAGAATAATATAAGAAGAGGTTTGGTTAAAATACTACGACTGAACATTTTTCTTTCGCTTTATTTTAGGTTTGTTTCTAAGTTTATCAATGTAGTATTTTTCGATGTTGAAATCCGGTTTATTGATGATGGTTTTTGTTTTGGATATTGAAATAACAAATCTTAGGTTATACTTCGCTTTTGCTGTCTCAAATTCGCCATTCTCCAATTCAACAATTTGCAAAGTAGGTTTAAATAAATTTGGTATTTTGTATTCACTTTTATAATCAATATTTTGATGCAAATTAGCCTGAAAATAAGGGGTTAAGATTTCAGTTACAAAATTAGCTTCACCAGTATATTGGTACGGAATTTTAATGGCTTTTTCACTATAAGCCGTTATTGTTTTTGAAATCGTTCGGTCTAATTCATTGGTTGTTAAAAAATCATCTACAAAGTATTCATCTCTAGATGAATTAGACTGATCGTATGAAGATCTGTGCAGTGTACCATTCTGGTTTAAGTCTTTTGTTAATTTAATTTTTTGTTCTTTTAAAAATGGCTTAATTTTAAGATTAACTTCATTAATTGCTGGTAAATTATGTCTAATTGTTCAGGCTGGTAAAGGTAATAAATTTGGCTCATTAATTTGAACTAAATCCAACACTTTTTTGTGCGTTTTTTTCGCTTTAAAATCAGCAAATTCAGCAATTATATTACTATAGAAAGTATCAATTCAATATGAATTGTCAGGTCGAAAATTAATATTATATTGATAAGGCATTTTTAGTTTTGCTCTACTGTTTTTGGTGATTAAATTAAATTTCTTATCAACTACGTCAGAAAAAGTAATTTGAAACTCATTATAAGGCTTAGCATCTTTAAAAGGATAATCAAGCTCTAATCTAACTACTATCGTTTTTAGTTCATTAAATTTCAGTTGTAGATCTTGAAAATTTAATCTTTTGAATACTTTTGCGCCTCTGTCACCACTAGTAAAGGTTACTTTTTCAGTTCCATTAACAAAAACTGTAATTACTAAGCTGTGTAATCAATCTTTAATTTTTAAAGGGATAGAACCAAAGATCGGAATTGCATCTGTACTTTCAAACAATGGGTTTTCAAACCCAAATACTAAGTCAGTGTAATTGTTCGAAAGAATATGATTAATATTAATAATAAAATTTGTATGAAACTTCTCAAAACCTTTAATTTGCCCTAAGGTTTTGACAACAATTTCTCGTTTATGAACTATTGCTTCGTTACTATTTAACTGTGTTAAATCTAAATTAAACAAGGTCTAAAAATATCTTAGAAAACTCTTGGACTGCCATTCTTTTCTTCTTATAGAATGTTGTTTTTGAAAAATATTGTGTGTATCAGAATTTATCTTGTTTACTACTGGGATCTAAATAAATTTTTCTCATTAATCATGAATGTTGTAGACCCATTAGGTCTAAAACTTTCTCCATTAAAGAATCTTCACCTGCTAATTTGCGTTTACAGCTATCCAATTCACGTTTTAAACCTGAATTGGCTTTTTTGTTTTTAACTAATAATTCAAGTTGATGAATTTTACGTTTTAGAAACATAAGTTGTAAATCATATAGTTTAAAAATATCTTCAGCAAGCTTGTTTTGATGCTTTTGAATAATTTCATTAGGTGTTTTTTTATATTTCTTTAAGTATGCTTCAATCTCTTGTGTTTCGCTTGAATGCAACTCAGGATTAATTTGAAAATTTGCATAATCTATTGTTATATTTGGTATAAAATTTTGCTTCTGCATGAAACCTCTTTAAGAACATTTGTGTGGGAATTTCTGTTCCCAAACTTATTATAAGTGTAAAAGGATTTGCTATTTTTAACTAAAAACTTTTACCCCTAAGAAATAGTGTTTAATTAGCTTAATTTTTTTAGAAACAAAATTTTATGAAATAAAATTTTGGGTTTTTAAGCAAAAAGAAAATGTAAGGTTTCAGAACCTTACATTTATATTTTAAAAAATTAATAAGCTTTTGCGAAAACCACATAACGCCCAGTGTTTCCTGAACATTCAGAGAAGATACATTTGGCATCTTTTAATGGTTTATCTAGTGATAAAGGAATACATCTTGTACTTGCTCCTGTTTCAGCCTTGATTCGTACTTCAGCTTCACCACTACAACAAAATGGAGCAATTACAAATTTGTTTTCTTCTATTTTTTGTTTAAATGTTTCATAATCATAAACATATTCAATATTATTTTTAAGTCTATTTTCAGCAACTTCATATAAGTTATTATGAATATCAGTTAAAGCTTTCTTAACGGCTTCTTTAATATTTTCTAGTTTCACTTGTGTTTTTTCTAGTGTGTCTCTTCTTACAAATGTTACTTCACCATTAGCTAAATCTCTTGGACCTATTTCGATTCTTAATGGAACACCTTGGATTTCTGAATTAGATGCTTTAAATCCTGGATTTTTATCACTTGAATCTACACGAACTCTGAATTTTTTGTTTAATGCTGTTTGGATTTTTTTAGCTGTTAAAGTTACGTTTTGATCTTTGTTTGCAAATAATTCTAAAATATCAACTTGGATAGGTGCAATACGAGGTGGTATAATAATCCCTCTGTTGTCACCATGTGTCATAATTAATGCGCCAATTAATCTGGTAGTAACTCCTCATGATGTTTGATAAGCGAATTCGTCTTCATTATTTGTGTTTTTAAATGAAATATCGAATGCTTTCGAGAAGTTTTGTGCTAAATAGTGACTTGTTCCGGCTTGAAGCGCATGACCATTTTTCATCATTGCCTCAATAGTTCAAGTTGTGCAAGCTCCTGCAAATTTTTCATGAGGTGTTTTTTTACCAATAATTGTTGGAATGGCTAAATAATCTTTTAGAAACTTAGCATATATTTTAATCATATCTTTTGTTAAATTTCTAGCTTCTTTAGCATCAGCATGAATAGTATGACCCTCTTGTCATAAAAACTCACGTGATCTTAGGAATGGCCTTGTTGTTTTTTCTCATCTAACTACGTTAACTCACTGGTTAAAGATAATTGGTAAATCTTTGTATGATTGAGTTAAGTTTTTAAATAATTCAGCGAATAAAACCTCTGAAGTAGGACGAACAAATAAACGTTCATCTAGCTTTCTATCACCAACATGAGTAACAGCTGCTAATTCTGGATTAAATCCTTCAATATGATCTTTTTCACGGTTGAATAAACTTTCAGGAATAAATAATGGTAAATTAACATTTTGGACATTTTTAGTTTTAAACATTTTGTTTAATTCAATTTGAATATTTTCTCAAATACCGTAAGCATTCGGAAGTAAAATCATTGTCCCTTTTGCAGGTCCATACATCATTAATTTTCCATTTTGAACTACATCAGTATATCATTGTGAAAAGTCTTGTTCTAATGGTGTAATTTCTGATAATTGTCTTTGTGTTTCTTTTTTGATATTCATAGTTTTTAAATTATATAATAATTTAAAAAACACAAACTTTTTTATTTGAAATTTAGTAAATTAATGTATAAAAGATATTAAAAATCACGCCCAAAAGCGTGATTTTATGATTATCGAAAAACTCTTGCAATAAATGCAAATAGTAGTCATACATAGTAGAAAAACGTTAATACTGTTGAAAATACATCTAATCCTAATTTGTATGCATAAGCTAGTTTTGTTTTGTTTGAAGCGCTAGCTAAAGAAGCAATTTCTGCCTTAACCATGCTTCATCTAATTCCTGTTACAATTAATAATGATGCAATTCCTAAAAAAGCAAAAGCACCTAAGGCTTTATTACTTGCTGAGAAAATATAAATAATCATGGTGATTACTAACATGACTGTTAAAAATAGTAAAAATAATTTGAAAATCTTTGTAGGTATTGCTCCGATGTATCCTAAGATTCCGAATAAAATAATGAATGCTGTAGGAATAAATGCAAATCCTATAAATTTATATCCATCAATAACTCCGTTTGCAAAATGGGCTATATAACCCATTAACATACCATAAAATATGACATAAAACGGAGTTAAAATAACTAAAGTCACTAAGCGTTTAACTTTATAGAAGAAAAAGTTAATTACTGCTAATACTAGACCTAAAATAACTAATACAGAAGTAAAAACAGCAACTTTAGTTGAAAATGTTTTTGTCCCTCCTAAAATTGAAAAAGAAATAAATGCCACAATAAGAGACAAAGTAAATAAAATAGAAAAGATCAGTAATGTTTGAGATAATACTTTTCTTTGTTCTCTTAAAGTTACTTTATCCACTGTTGTGTAGTAATTTTGTTGTGAATGTTGGTTATTCATAAATTTATTATAAAACATTTTAAGCCTGAAAAATAACAAAAGCTGGATTTTTTGTAAATAAGATTGTGAGATTGTTTAAATCAGGAAAAGCTTGTGAATTTTAGTCATGTAATGCATTACTTACTGAATAATGATGCAATAATAATTAATATCATGTTTATAAACAGCCAAACAAAAGATTACCAAATATCTCTAAACATAATTTGAATTTTATTCTTGGATATATCAGCAATTAATTGCAGTTTATTATCAATATCAACTCTATAAAGTGCTAATAAAATAGAAATAAAAGTGATAACTTTTACTACAAAAACGTCAACTATTAGCAAATTGTTGATGTAAATACATCAATCAAATTTAACAGCAATGGATAGGTAAACATTACAGAACTGTTTTTCTAGTATTTTGTAGTTTCTAAAACTTATTTTGCTTTACATTTAGTTTAAATGTCTCCGCACTTTTACTACTATATTTAATTTGAATATGAATCAGTAATAAAAAACAAAAGGATTAACCTTTTGTTTTATGATTGATTGACTAAATTATAATTCGTTAACTTCTCCGCCTAATGCTTCAATAGCTTCTCTGGCAGATTGACTAGCTTTGTGTACTGTAATGTTAAGTTTTTTAGTTAATTTTCCGTTACCTAATAATTTAATAGGTTCTGCTTTTCTTGCTAATCTTGAATCGATTAAATCTGTAATTCCAATAACATCACCATCGTTAAATTTACGATCTAAATCTGATAAATTAATAACTTGGTATTCGATGTGGTTAACGTTGTTAAACCCTCTTTTTCCAATTCTACGGAATCAAGGAGTTTGACCCCCTTCAAATCCTAATCTGTGCCCTTTACGTTTATTTTGACCTGATTGTCCTTTTCCTGCTTGTTTACCTTTACCAGCTGCGTGTCCACGTCCTTTACGGTGTTTTTCTGGTCTTGAACCTTCAGTAAATTTTAATTGATGTAATTTCATAAAATTATTCAAAATCCTTTACTTGTTTGTCTCTTAATTCAGCGATTTCTTCAACTGTTCTTAAGTTTTGTAAAGCTTTAACTGTTGCTTTAACAACATTAGCTTTTGAACGTGATCCGTATGTTTTTGTAACGATATCTGTGTAACCAGCAAGTTCAACAACTGCACGAACTGTACCTGAAGCGATAAGTCCTTTTCCTTTAGGAGCAGGTTTTAAAAGCACTTTAGAAGCTAAGAATTTAGCATCGATTGTGTGTGGAATTGTTCCTTTTACTAATGGAACGTTAACAAGGTTGTTTTGAGCATCTTTGATAGCTTTTTTAATTGCATCTGGAACTTCGTTTGCTTTTCCGTGTCCGTATCCTACACTACCTTTTTTGTTTCCTACTACAACAAAAGCTGAGAAGCTGAATCTTCTTCCACCTTTAACAACTTTTGTAACTCTAGCGATATCAACAACTTTTTCTGTATATTCTGATTCAAATTTTTGTGGACGAGCTTTTCTATTCATTTGACGACGAGGACGGTCTTGAGTTGAAGCTTCTGGTTTTCTTCTTTCAACTCTTTCTGCTTTTTTAGCTGTTACTTCTTTTGTTCCAGCTTCTTTTTTAACAACTTTTTGTTGTGTTTCTTTAACTTGTTGTTCCATTATAGTTTAATCCCCTCTTCTCTTACTGCTTCAGCAAATGCCTTAACACGTCCATGGAAGATGTATCCCCCACGGTCAAATACTACTGTATCAAATTTTAAAGCTTTAATTTTTTGTCCCATTACGTGTCCTAAAGCTGATGCTGCTTTAACATTTCCACCATATGTTGTGTCTTTTAATGTAGAAGCGCTAGCTAATGTAACACCTTTTGAATCATCGATTAATTGTGCGTAAAGGTTTTGGTGTGATTTAAATACATTTAAACGTGGTTTTGAAGCTGTACCAGCAAGGTTTTGACGTAAACGTACATGTTTTGCTTTTCTAGCTTGATTTCTTGATCTTGTTTTCATATTTTAATTTCACAAGCTTCTAGATTATTTAGAAGCTGTTTTCCCTTCTTTACGTCTGATTTTTTCACCTTTGTAAGAAATACCTTTACCTGAATATACACTTGGTTTTCTAATTGCTCTAACAACTGATGCGAATTGTCCAACCACTTCTTTGTTAATACCAAAAACTGAGATTTCTGTAGGTTTTGCTAAAGTAACTTTTAATTCGGCAGGAATTTGTTTTTCAACTAAGTGGCTGTATCCAGCAGAAACAACTAGTTTATCACCTTTTAATTCTGCTTTATACCCAACCCCTTTAATTTCTAGGTCAATTTGGAATCCTTGTGAAACTCCTTTAACCATGTTTGAAATTAAAGCATTTGCAGTTCCGTGTAATTGTTTTGTGTGTTTTTCTTCGTTAGCACGTTTTGTTGTTACTTGATTGTTTTCTACTTCGATTGTGATTAAAGGACTAAATTCTCTTGTTAAAGTACCGTGTTTTCCTGATACTGTAACTTTGTTGTTTTCAACATTAACTGTTGTTCCTGCTGGAACAACGATAATTCTATTACCAACACGAGACATTTAAATACTCCTATCAAATGTAAGCGATGATTTCACCACCTACATTTTCCTTTTTAGCTTCTTTACCTGTCATAAGTCCTTTTGAAGTAGAAATAATAACTGTACCAAATCCTGAAAGCACTGATGTAATTTCGTCAGCCTTAGCATATAATCTAAGCCCTGGTTTTGATGCTCTTTTGAAATCAACGATAGCTGATTTACCTTTTTTGTATTTTAATGTAACAACTAGTTTTTTATCAACTTTTTCACCTTCAACAGCGTATGAAGTAATGTACCCTTCTTCTAAAATTAGCTTAATAATAGCTTCTTTTTTAACTGAATAAGGAATTGAAACTGTTTTATGTTTTCTTTGGTTCGCGTTTTTAATACGAACGATTAAATCTGAAATTGGATCTGTAATAAACATTATCAACTCGCTTTCTTCATACCTGGAATCTTACCTTCGTGTGCAAGATTTCTAAAACAGATACGACATACTTTATATTTTCTTAAAACAGCATGTGGACGTCCACATAATTCACAACGTGTGTATGCACGTGTTGAGAATTTAGGATGACGTTTTGCTTTTTCAATTAATGCTTTTCTAGCCATTATTTAGCTCCTTTTTTCTCGAATGGTACACCGATGTTTTCTAATAACGCTCTTGCTTCTTCATTTGATTTAGCTGTTGTTACAATAATTACGTCTAATCCTTTGATTCTACGGATTTTATCGAATTCAATTTCTGGGAAAATAATTTCTTCTTTAATACCTAAGCTGTAGTTTCCTCTACCGTCAAATGCTTTAGGGTTAGCACCACGGAAGTCACGAATACGAGGCATTGCAACATTGATTAATTTATCTAGAAAATCTCACATTCTTTCTCTACGTAATGTAACTTTTCCACCCATTGGCATTCCTTCACGTAATTTTCATGAAGCATTTGATTTTTTAGCTTTTGTTTGGAAAGGTTTTTGAGATGAGATTAATGTTAGTTCGTTTAAAACTTCTTCAATAGCTTTAGAGTTGTTAATTTCTTTACCAGCTGTCATGTTTAGAACAACTTTTTCAATACGTGGTACTTGCATTGATGATGTGTAATTAAATTTTTCTTTTAAAGCAGGAACTGCTTTTTCTAAGTAAACTTGTTTTAACATATTAAATTTCCTTTTGAGTTCTTCTAGCGATTCTTACTTTTTTACCTTTACCATCAACTTTGTACCCGATTTTTGAAATAACTGCTGGTTTGTCTTTTGTAGCTTTTTTCACTAAGTATGCAACGTTTGAAGCGTGGATTGGAGCTTCCATTTCAACGATTGAACCATCTTGGTTCTTTTGAGAAGGTTTTACGTGTTTTTTAACAATTTTTAGACCTTTAATGATAACTGCATTTTTGTCGTGTAATACTTTTGTAATTGTTCCTGTTCTACCCTTTTCGCTTCCTGCGATTACTAAAACTTCGTCATTAACTTTAAATTTTACTTTGTTCATAATTTAAATTCCTTTCGATTATAGTACTTCAGGAGCTAGTGAAACGATTTTTGGGTATTTTTCACGGATTTCACGAGCAACTGGTCCGAACACACGTGTTCCACGTGGTGTACCATCTTCTTTTAGTATTACAACTGCGTTATCATCAAAACGAATGTATGATCCGTTATCACGGCTAATTCCGTATTTTGAACGAACTACTACCGCTTTAACAACTTGACCTTCTTTTACCATTCCGTTTGGAAGTGCTTTTTTAACTGAACATACAACAACATCACCAATTTTAGCAACTTTTTTCTTTGACCCACCTAATACACGGATAACACCGATTTCTTTTGCACCTGAGTTGTCAGCAACTTGTGCTCTAGATAGTTCGTGAATCATTATTTACTTCCTTCTGAAGCAACTTGTTTAATTTCAACAAGTCTGAAACGTTTTGTTTTTGATAATGGTCTTGTTTCCATGATTAAAACTTGGTCATTTAATTGTGCTACTTGGTTTTCGTCGTGTACAGCAAATCTTTTTGTAGATTTGAAACGTTTTGAGTATAATGGGTGTTTTTTGTATGTGTCAACTGCAACGATAATTGTTTTAGCTGATTTACCAGCAGAAACTACTGTACCAACTAAAGTTTTTCTTGTATTTCTTTCCATTATTTAGCTCCTTTTTCTCTTAAAGCTGTAAGAGCTTTGGCGATATCTTTTCTGATGCTTGAAATTTTGTGTGTTTCTTTTAAGTCACCTGTTACATTTTTATATCTTAAAGTAAATAATTCTGCTTTTAATTGTTGAACTAATTCAACTAATTCTTCAACAGATTTGTTTTTTAAATCTTTATAAAGCATTATTTATCTCCTTCTTCTTGTCTTTTAATAATTTTTCATGTAACTGGTAATTTGTGTCCTGCTAGACGTAAAGCGTCACGTGCCACTTCTTCAGATACACCACCTACTTCAAACATAACTGTGTTAACTTTAGTTGCTGCGTATCATACATCTGGAGCACCTTTTCCTGATCCCATACGAACACCGATTGGTTTAGATGTTTTTGTAAAGTGAGGGAAGATACGAATAATAACTTGTCCTTCACGACCCATTCTACGTGTTGCAGCGATACGTGCTGATTCAATTTGACGAGCTGTTACTCAAGCTGATGATGTAGCTTGTAGTCCGTATTCAGCAAATGCTACTGTGTTTCCTTTTGTAGCTTTTCTTTTATCGTGTTTAACTTTAAAAGGTTTTCTATATTTGGTTCTTTTTGGTTGAAGCATTATTTTTTATCTCCTTCCAAAATTTCACCTAATGATACTCAAACTTTAACTCCGATAGCACCATATGTGGTTCTAGCTGTTGCTGTTGCATAATCAACATTTTGTCTTAGTGTGTGAAGTTTCATTTCTCCTTCACTGTACCCTTCGGTACGAGCCATATCAACTCCGTTTAAACGTCCACTAACTGCTGTTTTAATTCCAGCAGCTCCTGCTCTCATAGCGCTTCTAATAGCGATTTTTTGAGCTGAACGGAAGCTTTCACGATTTTCTAATTTTGTTGCAATCATTTCTGCTAATAATCTAGCATTTAAATCAGGGTTTTTTAATTCAACAACTTGTAATTTAAGATCTAAATTCTTGTTTTTAACAAATTTTTGAACTTTAACTGTTAAGTCTTGAATGTTTTTACCTTCTTGACCTAAAATAGCTGCTGGTTTAGCTGTGTGTAATAAAACTTGAACTTTGTTTTTTGAGTTACGTTTTACTTGTACTTGACCGATTTGGTATTGACGTACTAACTTATCGAAAAATTTATAGATTTTAGCATCTTCAACTAAGTATTTACCGAATAAATCTTTTTCAGCAAATCATGTTGTGTTGTGAGCCTTAGAGATCCCTACACGGAATCCATTAGGATTAACCTTTTGTCCCATATTATTTTCTCTCCTCTAATACTACTGATAAGTTTGATGTACGTTTTAAAATAGAGTAAGCTCTACCTTGGCTTCTTGGTTGAAATCTTTTTAAAGTTGGACCTTCGTTTACATAAACTTCTTTTACAAATAATTTAGTTGCATCCATTCCATGGTTGTGTGTAGCGTTTGCAACTGCTGATTCTATTAACTTGATAAAAATACGTGATGATTTTTTAGCTGTGTGGTGTAGTAAACCTAATGCTACAGCAACATCTTTCCCTCTGAATAAGTTAGCTACTAATTTAGCTTTTGAAACACTTACTCTTTGTAATTTAACGTGTGCTTTTGCTTGCATTATTTTTTCTTCCCTTTATCAGCACCATGTCCAGAGAATGTTCTTGTTGGTGAAAACTCTCCTAATTTGTGCCCTACCATATCATCTGTAACATACACTTCGATAAATTGTTTACCGTTGTGTACTGCGAATGTTAATCCAACGAAATCTGGGAAAATTGTTGAACGTCTTGATCAAGTTTTAATTGGTTTTTTAGGTGCTTTTCCTGAAACGATAGCATCTACTTTTTTAAGTAAATGGTCGTCAGCAAATGGACCTTTTTTCAAACTACGTGCCATTATTTAGAATCCTTTCTTCTTCTTAAAATAAGTTTATTTGAAGATTTCTTAGTTTTTCTTGTTTTAACACCAAGAGCTTTTTTACCTCATGGAGTAAGAGGAGCTTTACGACCAACTGGTTGTTTTCCTTCCCCTCCACCATGTGGGTGGTCTACAGGGTTCATAACTGAACCACGCACTGTAGGTCTAATACCTTTGTGTCTGTTAATTCCAGCTTTTCCAACATTAACAAGTAAGTGTTCTTCGTTTCCTACAACACCAATTGTTGCACGACAACGTGCTAAAATACGACGTGTTTCACCTGATTTTAGTCTTAAAACAACGTATTTTCCGTCATCATCTTTTCCTAAGATTTGTGCTGATGTACCTGCACTACGTGCAATAATTCCACCACCACCTGGTTGCATTTCAATATTGTGAACAAATACCCCTTCAGGAATTTGTGATAATGGTAAAGCGTTACCAACAATAATATCTGCATCCATTCCTGATACAACTTTTTGACCTAATTTAATTCCTTTAGGTGCTAAAATGTATCTTTTTTCTCCATCAGCATATGCTAATAAACAAATGTTTGCTGATCTGTTTGGATCATATTCAATTGTTTTAACGATAGCTGGGATGTTATCTTTATTACGTTTAAAGTCCACAAGTCTGTAGAATCTTTTAACACGTCCTCCGTGATGTCTAACTGTAATCTTACCTTGGTTATTTCTACCAGCGTGATTTTTTAAATTCACAAGTAATGCTTTTTCAGGAGCATGTCCTGATAAGTTTTGACGAAAATCTAGAGAAGACATGTTTCTACGACCATTTGTGGTTGGCTTATGATGTTTAATAGCCATTTGTGTCTCCTTTGCTTAAAAATAGTTGCGGATTTCTTTTAAGCATAACTAAGCCGCATATATTTATATTTAAAATTGTTTATTTAGTTGAACATAAAGTTCATCGGAGTATGATTATTCTCCACCAACTTTACGTTTTGTAGTAGTTTTCTTAACTGTTGTTTTTGTAGCTTTTGTAGCACTTGTTTTTTTAGCAGCTAATTTAGCAGCAGCTTTCTTTTCAACTTCTGCTGATTTAGCAGCTTTTGCTTTTTTAGCTTCTTCTGCTTTAGCTTGTGTTTCTGCTAAAACAGCTTTTTCTTGTTCTTCACCAGGTAAGAAGTTTAAGTTTGAACCTTCTTTAACTGTAACCATTGCTTTTTTGTAACGGTTTGTGAATCCGTGGAAACGTCCAACATTTTTAGCTTTTTTATCTACTTTAATTGTGTTAACTTTTTCAACTTTAACACCAAAAATTGTTTCTACTGCATTAGCAATTTGGAATTTGTTTGCGTGAAAATCTACTTTAAATGTAAATACATTTCTCATTCTTTGAAGTTCTGATTTTTCTGTTAAAACCGGAGCTTTAATAACTCTTGTTAATTCCATTATTTTACTTTCCCTTCTAGAAGTTTAAGACTTTCATTTGAAACGATCATAACGTCTGCACCAATAATGCTTTCAACTGTTAATGAAGCAGCTCTTGTTGTGAATACATTGCTTAAGTTAGCAGCTGATTTATATACAACTTCGTTTTCTGTAACGATTAATACATGTTTTAATGTGTTAACGCTTAATTGTGTTAATTTTGCTAAAAGTTCTTTTGTAGAAATTTTTGATAATTCTAAGTTATCAACAATAACAGCATTATCTCTAGCTAATAATGTTAAACCTGACACGAAAGCAGCAAGTTTAGCTTTTTTGTTAACTTTAAGTGAGTAGTTTTTGTTTGATTGTGGTCCGAATGCTCTACCACCACCTACGAAGATTGGTGAACGTAATGAACTTGCTCTTGCGCGTCCTGTTCCTTTTTGTCTTCATGGTTTTTTACCACTTCCACTTACAGCAGCACGGTTTTTAACTTGGTGTGTACCTTGTCTTCTTGAAGCTCTTTCTGAAATAATTGAGTCGAAAATAGCTTGTTCATAAATTTTTTCACTGTTGAATAATGAAGCAGGTAATTCAGCTTTGTAAGCTTTTTTAACTACTTTTTTATCGCTTTGAACTGCAACTTTTACTGATTTAGGAGCTGCTTTTTTAACAGTTGTAACTTTTTTCTTTGTTTCAGCCATTATTTATCTCCTTTTTCATTTTCTTCAGCTGCTTTAATTAATTCTGCAAGTTCTGAAGAGTGCATTCCAACAGTAACTTCGATGTGTAATTTTTTAGCTTTTTCAACTAATTCATTCATTAGCATAACTTCTTGAACATCAACTAATTTAACACCTTCACGGTTTGGTAAACCTTTAACTGCTTCTTTTACTACTACGAATGATTTTTTAGGTCCTGGAATTGAACCTTTGATTAAGATGTAGTTGTTTTCAACATCTACTTTAACAATTTCTAAGTTTTGAACAGTTGTTTTAACGTGTCCTAAGTGTCCAGGCATTGTCATCCCTTTGAAAACTCTGTTTCCTGAGATATCTCCAAGTGATCCTGTTTGTCTTACTGGTTGTGATCCACCACCACCACCGTGTGATTTAGGCCCAATGTGTTGGTTGTGTCTTTTAATTGTTCCAGCAAATCCTTTACCTTTTGATGTACCTGTAACGTCTACAAGTTCACCTACTTTAAAAATGTCAGCTTTAATTTCACTTCCAAGTTCGTATCCTGACATTTCACGAACTTCTTTAACGAAGCGCTTAGGTGTTGTATTAGCTTTAGCAAAGTGACCTGTTTCAGGTTTTGTTGAACGGTTAGCTTTTTTATCAAAAACTGCAAGTTGTGTTGCAACATAACCGTTTTTATCATCTGTTAAAACTTTTGATACAACATTTGGTTGTACTTCTATTACAGTAACTGGAATGCTTGATCCTGCTTCTGTAAAAATTTGAGTCATACCAACTTTACGTCCTAAGATTCCTTTCATATTTTCTCCTTGATTAATTTTGAATTGATTTTAAATTATTTGTTTTTAACTTCTACTGAAACACCAGCTGGTAATTCTAGTCTTGAAAGTTTTTCAACAAATTCTTTAGATGCACCTTCAACTTTAACTAGTCTTTGGTGTGTTCTACTTTCGAACTGTTCACGGCTTTTTTTGTTAACGTGAACTGAACGTAAGATAGTAACTTCAACTCTTTTTGTTGGTAAAGGAACTGGTCCGCTTACTTTAGCTGAATTTGTGTCTTTTGCTAATAAGTAAACTTTTTTAGCAGCATCATCAACTAAAGCATGGTCAAAACCTTTAACTTTAACGTTTAGATTGTTCATGTTGTCTCCTTTGTTCTTGATTGAACATAGCTCGCTATGAAAAACTTAATTCGTCCTCAACAACTTATGGCGAATTAACAACCTTCAAAGGTCATCGCTATATCTGTATTTGCTTATTTATTATAAAGCAAATTTAAAAAAATGGAAACAATTAGTTCCATTTTTTTATTTAACAACTGCTGTTTGTGTATCAGACCACTAATTTAGCCGTTTTTCTATTCATGTTTGAAGGATTTGTGTTGGAATATATTCATATCCTCTTTCTACTATTTCATCACCTTCAAGCAGGATCATTGTTGGCACTCTTAACACTTTTCATTTTGAATCTGGGTTTCTGAATAATTGTGCTTGTTCAGCATCTACATTAATAAATCTAATTTTGGAATTATTTTCGAAATTTTTAGCAACCACATCAACGATTGGTTTCATCATTTTGCAATCACCACATCATGTTGTTGTAAAGTTTAAAAATAACAATTGATCGTTTGGGTTATTTTCGATAATTTCTTGAGCTTCAGCTCAACTTTTTTGTTCAAACATATTACTCCTTAATAATTAAATTATATAAAAAGTTGCATTTTTGCTATAAAAATAAGCCAAAAATGCAACTTTTGTAATTATATGTTAGAAATTAATGTTAAGGCTATTAACGGGTCTTTGTCAGTAACTTTAAATATTTTCTTTCTAATTGTTTTTCTAACGCGTTCATTTAATTCGCGCATATTAGGGAAGCCTTTTGTTTTTAAAACGTCTAATATTACTGTTTTGATTAGTTTATTGGTTTCTGGTTGTTCTGGTTTGTCAATAACACCTAAATAAGTAATGTGTAATTGTCCAATTATTTTTTTAGTTTTAGGCGAATAAACCCCATTGATAATTATTACACCTTCACGACCTAGAGCTTCTCTTTCGGCAATAACTTCTGAAGAAATATCCCCAATACCAAAACCGTCAATAATAGTATTTCCGACTTCTTTAACCTTACCGTTGTGACTAAATAATTTGTTGTCAATAAAGTGGCCGATTTTACCATTTAATAAAACCAACATCTTGGTGTTAAGTTGTTTTTGTAGTGTATTTGTTACGTGTTCACAGGCATCTACTAAATAACGATATAGACCTTGTGTAGGAATAAATACATCCGGTTTTAATTTTTGGATTAACCGTGTTAAATCATCTCTAGTTGGTCTAACGTAGAAATATTTTGAATCACTAATGTCAAATAACTTTGGTGTAATTCTTGTCACCTCATCTAACACGAACGAGCATTGAGATTCTAAACCATTTACTGGCGGTGCCATTAAAATAAAAGTATCTGTCTTTTGAATTTTTAAATATATATCTTTATTGTCTAAAATACGGGTAAAACGTGCATACAAACGTTCTGTCGATGCAGTTACCAATACAACTGCATTTTTAGTCTTATTAATTTGTTTTAAGTCTATAAAATCAGGAAATTTAGTGTTTTTTGATACTTTACTTAACAGTAAAAGTAAATCAGCATAAGTTTTTCCATAAGCAGCTACAGGACGATTGTGTTTTATCGCTAAATCTAGGACTTTTTGAATTGATACCATTTCCTCATCATAAGCACCGACTATAATTCTGTTGTCTTGTGAAGTTTCTAAAAAGGCTTGCTCTAAGGTATCTTCAAAGTGGAAATTATCAATAGCTCTTCCTTCTCTGTGGCTTTTTCCAGCATCTGAAATTAAAGCTGATAATTTACGGCCTTTAAAGTATGAAGCTAGCTGATCGAAGTTAGTTTTTCCATAAATTCCTAAATCACCTTCTACGAAGTTAAAAGCAAAAAAGTAGCTGTGATTATCAATTGTGAAATCAATACCAAAATTGCCAGGGATTGAGCCTGTTAATGGTAAAAATTTAATGTTTAAATCATTAAATTTTAAGTTATCCTTGGCTGAAATTACTTTAATATTAGCTGAATTGATATTGTATTTACCTAAACGGTCTAAAATCATGACTCTATTAAATGCAGTAGTATAAATTTTAACGTTAGGTAGTTTCATAACTAATCAAGGAATTGCACTGAAAGTTTCGTTTTTAATATCTGTTATAAAAATTGCCTTAATTTTTTTAGCATTTTTTTCTAAATAACTAAAATCTGGGATTAAAGTGTCTACTCCATTGTTGTTATCGATCGGAACTTTAGCACCTGAGTTTATGACGAAAATATTATCATTATGTTCAAAAACATAACAATTCTTACCGTTTTCATCTTGACCACCAAGTGCAAAAATATTTACATTATTCATGCATTCTCCTATGGTTTATTATTATATGAATTTTAATAAGGATTTAATTAATTTTAATTATACATTGATATTTACAATTTTAATGCAAAATAAAAATCCAGGCATGCTGGATTTTTAAGTTAAATGATTATTGAACTGTGTGTTCTGTAATTTGGTCGTTTTCAACAACTAAGTATTTGTCGCCTTTTTGGATTCCATATGGTTCTAATGCTGTTTGAGCGTTAGCGTGATCTGATTTAACTAATCCAAATAAAGCTTCTGAATCTACTGATACTCATACTGATGAATATACACCGAATGCATTGATTAATAATGGATTTTCAACAATACCAACGATTGTTGAGTTTGGTCTGAATTTAGCAACTTCTTTTAATAAAGCACCTGTTCTTGATAGAACTACTACGAATTTGTAGTCGCCTGATTTAGCTGTTTCAGCAATTTTGTAAGCGAATTGTGAACGTTTGCTTGTTTGGTCTGAGTTTGCTCAAACTTTAGCTAGTTCAGCGTTGTATAAACTTTCTGAATAAAATTCTTTTTCAGCTCTTTTAGCAATTGTAGCCATTGTTTTAACTGATTCTAATGGGAAGTTTCCGTTTGCACTTTCACCTGATAACATTGTTGAATCAGCTCCTAATTCCACTGCGTAGTAAACGTCTGTTACTTCTGCACGTGTTGGGTGTGGTGAATTTTCCATTGAGTCAAGCATTTGTGTAGCAACAATAACTGGTTTACCTGCTTCACGACATTTTTTGATCATTAATTTTTCATAGTAAGGAACGTCGTAGTAAGGAATTTCTAGTCCTAAATCTCCACGAGCAACCATAATTCCGTCTGATGCTTCAATAATTTCATCAATGTTTACACATCCTAAGTGTGATTCAATTTTTGAAATAATTTGAACGTGTGATCCACCGTTTTCATCTAATAATTTTCTTAATTCTTTAACGTTTCTTGCTGAGTTAACGAATGAAGCAGCAACATAATTAATTCCACTTTGAATTCCGAATTTAACGTCATTGATGTCTTTTTCAGCTAAGAATGGTAATGAGAAGTCTACACCAGGTAAGTTAACACGTTTGTTTGTTTTTAATTTGTGTGTGTTTTCCGCTTTAACTTTAACGTATCCTGAACCAACTTCTGTTACAACTGTTGATAATTTTCCATCATCGATTAAAACTTGATTTCCTGGTTTTAAGTCTAATGCCATGTCATATGCAACTGAAATTTCTGTTGATGTACCTTCTAATGAAGCATATTTATCAGCTGTTGTGTGAATTAAAACTTCTGAACCTGCTTCAACTACTTGAGCACCATCTTTCATTTTTCCAATACGGATTTCAGGACCTTTTGTGTCTAACATAATTGACAGTGGAACTCTTAGGTCTAAAGAAACTTTTTTAGCTAATTTAAATTTGTTTAATTGTTCTTCATGTGAACCGTGGCTGAAGTTTGCTCTTACGGCTGTCATACCATTTGATGCTAATGATAATAATGTTTCATAATTATCACTTGAAGGACCAATTGTAGCTACTAATTTAGTTCTTTTATCAGTAATTTTCATAAATACTCCTGTGGGTTTTAAATAATAATTTAATTTTATCATTTTTTAATTTTTTTGTTATTTTGTTTAACTAGCTGTTGTATTTAAAAATGATAAATCATAAGTGTTAGTAAATTCTTGATTTGTAGGTACTGTTTTTACTGCTTCTAAGTTATCTTTTGAAGCATTTGCAACTTTAATATCATATTTTAAAGTTAAAGTTACTCTGTTTTCTGTAAATGTTAATTCGTTAAATGAATCATAATTTAATACTGCTGTAGAATTTAATGTATTAATTGGGAAATTTGATTTAATAAACTCAATTTGTTTTGCTTTATCACTTGCAGGAATTGCCATATAACTTTGTTTGAAGTTTTCAAATGAAGAATACTTTTCTTTCATTTGTGTTTGATTTAATGCCTCTGGAGTTGCTAATAAGCTGTTTGTTAAGCGGTTAGAAGTATTAACATCTAGTTTTTTAAAACCATCTAGTGTATAAATTACATCAAACGGTTTGTTTGTTTCACTTGAGTTTTTAGGTGTGAAAGTTGCTTTTAAATATAAAACTCCTTCTAAATCATTGGCATAAGATGTATACGAAATTGTGTAGTTATTTGTATAAGATTGGCTTAAAACTGCTGTTTTTGGATTTTGTAAAACAAATAATTTAGTTTCATTAAACTCACTTTGCGTAGGTTGCTTAAGGTAAGTTAAAGCACTTGCTCAAGCTGCTGAATTAAAGTATTTGTTTGTAATTTGACTATCAACAGGTGCTGAAGCATAAAAACTTGCATAATGTTGAGAAACATTAGCATTATTGGATGCAAATAATTTCATGGTTTCAATTTGTTGTTTTTCTGTTGGCATATTTTTTTCATTAGCAATTTGAGCTGAAGCAATTCCGATTGTAATTATTGAAGCAACACCTATAACTGAACAAGTTAAGTAAAAGCCTCATTGTTTTAAGAAAGATAAAATTTTAGTTTTCATCATCTTCTCCTGATAAAGTTGAGTCTAAATCATGCATTAGTTCATTTATTCCAAATTTTGTTTCTGATGAAACAATGAAATACTTTGAAAAACCAAAAGTACTTGCATCTTTTTTAATCTGTTTTATAAGTTTGCTTTTTTGACTTTGGTTTAATTTATCAACCTTTGTAAAAACTATTTTAAAGTCTATATTATTGTTATTTAAGAAATTTAAAATCGGTAAATCAGTATTAGAAATACCAATTCGAGAATCAATTAATAAGTAAATATTTTTAAGGTTTGTTCTTTGTTGAATATACTCTTCAATCATTAACAACATTTGTTGTTTTTGAGTTTGTGAAAGTTTAGCATATCCATAACCAGGCAAGTCAACTAAGACTGCTCCATGATTATTTTGAAAAAAGTTTAATAATTGTGTTCGACCAGGAGTTTTTGAAACTCTGGCTAATTTATTATTTGAAACAATGGCATTTATTAATGAACTTTTTCCGACGTTTGAACGACCTCAGAAAGCTACTTCATAATAAGGGTGTTGATATCAATTTTCCTTAGATGAAGCTGATTTAATAAATTTAAACATTTTAAGCGCTGTAGATTTTTAAAGCATTACGTGCTATAACTAATTCTTCATTAGTTCTTATTACGTATACTTTTACTTCTGAATCTGGTGAAGAAATTAATTGATATTGTCCAATTTTAGTTTCAAAGTTTGCTGTGTAATCTAATTTAATGTTTTTGAAAAATAGTTTATCAACAATTCTTTGACGAATTGCAGCATCGTTTTCACCAATACCAGCAGTGAATACAATAGCGTCTAATTTTGCCCCTATTTTATTTGCATACATTGCTGTATAGTCTGCTACTCTTTGTGCAAATAAATCTAGTGCAAATTCAGCATCAGCATTACCTGATTTAGATGCCGCTGAAATATCACGCATATCACTTGACACACCTGAAACGCCCATTAATCCGCTTTGTTTGTTTAAAATGTTTGTAAATTCATCAATGTCTAAATTAGCTTGAGTTTTGATAAACTGGTGAATAGAAGGGTCAATATCTCCGCTACGTGTACCCATCATAATACCTGCTAGTGGTGTAAGTCCCATTGATGTATCAAATGACTTAGAATCTTTTACAGCACATAAACTCCCACCATTACCTAAGTGTAAGTTAACAAAAGTCACTTTATCTTGATTTAAAATTTCAGCAAGTTGTTCTGTAATAAATTGATGACTAATTCCGTGCGCACCATAACGTTTAATGTTGTATTTCTCTGTTAAGTCTTTAGGAATTGCATAAGTACTGTTGACTTTGTTAATTGTTGTATGGAATGCTGTATCGAAATCGGCTGATAATAATGCATTTGGAAATACTTTTTTAAATCCTAACATTGCTTGAACAGCACCTGGGTTGTGAAGTGGTGCATAAATTGCAACTTCTTGAATTTTGTCAATTTCAGCTTGTTGAATTTTTGTAGTTGATGAAAAGTATTTACCACCTTGTACTACACGAAATCCAATGTATTCTATTTCATCTGGATTAGCTACTAAATTAATTTCTTGCATTAGTTTATAAATTTCTTCAACAGCAACTTCATGAGTTGGCATTGCAACTTCTTTTTCAAATTTTTCATCATTAAATTTAATTGATAAATTACCTGAAGGTAAGGTAATTCTTTCAGCAATACCACTAGCTAGTAGTTCTAGATTTGATTTGTTAAATAGACTTAACTTAATCGAACTACTTCCGGCATTGATAACTAAAACTTTTTGGTTCATATATGCTCCTTAAATGTTAATTAAAAAGTTTTTTATTAGGTTAATAAAGTTTATTTAAATTATACCTTTTTTTAATTAGTTAAATATAAATCTGGCTAAAAAGAGATATAAAAAAACACCCATACGGGTGTTTTAAATGATTTAATGATTTTAAGTAATATGTAAAGCTCAATTAAAATTGTAGGATTAAACTAATTCAATAATAACCATACGTGTGCTGTCACCTTGACGACGAGGTAACTTAATAATTCTTGTGTATCCACCATTTCTATCTTTGTATTTTGGTGCGATTGAATCGAATAAATGTTTTAAAACTGTTTGTCCGTCTTTAGTTGTCATAGGTCTTACAAAACCTGCAACTGCACGTCTGTTAGCTAATGTTGGGTTTTTAGCTTTTTGAATCATTCTTTCAGCGTGTCTTCTTAGTTCTTTTGCTCTTGTTAAAGTTGTTTGAATTCTTCCGTTAGCAAATAGTTCACTTGCTAATGAACGCATTACACCAGTTCTTCATTTTGTATCACGTGAATAAATTTGTGTTGGATTAGCCATATTATTCATCTCCTTGTTTTAATTGATAACCGTATTCTCTTAATTTTTCTTCGATTTCTTGGATTGATTTTTTACCTAAGTTTTTAGTTTGTTCTAAATCAGAAAGTTTTAGTTGAGAAATTAAAGATAATCTTGTTGCACCTAATTTTTTTAGAACATTAGTTGAACGTACTGATAAATTTAATTCTTCTAATGTTTTGTCATCATCTGGTTTTTGTTCTTCTTGAACTTTTTCTTCTTCAAAAATATCAACTTTCATTTCATCAACATTTCCAACAACTTTGAAAATTCCAATTAAAATTTCTGAAGCTTGTGAAACGGCATTTTTAGCGCTAACTGTACCATTTGTTTCAATTCTGAATGATAATTCTTCTTCAAATTTGTTATTTGATGAAGATGAATGCATTTCAGAAACTTCATATGCAACTTTCTTAATTGGTGAAAAGTCTGAATCAACAGCGATATATTCACCTTTTTTGATATCTGATCATAATAATGATTTAGATTTTGCAACTAATTCTTTATTTTCTTCAAATGTTTTAAATCCACGACCAGGTTTTAAGAATATTTCAATTCTTAAATCACCAGGTTCTGTAATTGTAGCAATTTCAACATCTGTATTAATAACTTTTACTGAAGGATTGTTTTCAATTCTAATTAATTTAGAAGTAACAACACCATCACGTTCAGAATCTGGTTTTTCATATTCTGTAATTAGATCACGAGTATCTAAAACAGCTTTTACGATATCATCATCACCTACATAACTAGGGTCATATGAGAATTTAACTTTTCTTAGGTTTAAAATTAATTTAGTAACATCTTCAGTAACGCCTTTTAAAGATTGATATTCGTGGTCTGCACCTTCAATCTTTACACAGAATGGAGCTAGTGATGTAATACTTGAAATTAATACACGTCTTAATGCAACTGCAACAGTGTTTCCAAACCCTCTTTCTAGTCCTTTAAGTGATAAAGTAGTTACGTTGTCATTACTATCTTTTCATTCTGGTTTTTCGTAATATACCAGTTTTTTCATTCTTTCCATTTCGCCTACTTCCGATTATTAATTAAATTATTTTTTAGCACGTTCACGTTTTAAGATACGTTTTGGAGGTCTTGTTCCATTGTGAGCCATTGGTGTTACGTCTCTAATTTCAGTAACTGTAATTCCTGAAACTTCAATTTGTTTTCTTGCAGCATCTTTACCTGCTCCAAGTCCTTTTAATTCAACTTTAACTGTTTTCATTCCATGTTCTTTAGCAGCTTCAGAAGCAGCTGCTGCTGCTAAACCTGCAGCATATGGAGTTTTTTTCTTTGTACCTTTGTAACCAATTGCACCTGATGATGATCAAGCAATAACATTTCCTTGTTCATCAGCAAAGGTAACAATAGTGTTTTGGTTTGTTGAGTGAATGTGAGCAACTCCGCTAGTAATATTCTTTTTCTTTGATTTACGAGCCATTATTATTTACCTTTCTTTCCTGCAACAGTTTTTCTAGGACCTTTACGTGTACGAGCATTTTTCTTAGTGCTTTGTCCACGTACTGGTAATCCTTTACGGTGTCTCATTCCACGGTAACATTTAATTTCCATTAAACGTTTAATGTTTTGTGCAGTGTCTCTTCTTAAGTCACCTTCTGTCATGTATTCTTTAGCAGCTTCACGAATTCTTTGTAATTCTTCTTCGCTTAAGTCGTGTACACGTTTTGATTCGTCTATTTTAGCTGTAGCACAGATTTCTCTAGCTAATGAATTTCCAATACCATAAATGTATGTTAATGAAATAACAACACGTTTATTGTTAGGAATTTCGACGTTTAAAATTCTAGCCATATTTTAATTCCTCTCTTACTTAATTTAATTTTAATTAACCTTGTCTTTGTTTATGTTTAGGTTGTAAACAAATAACACGGATGATTCCTTGACGTTTAATAATTTTGCAGTCTTTACACATTTTTTTAACACTTGCTCTTACTTTCATGTTTACTCCTTAAATTATTTGTGTCTGTAAGTAATACGCCCTTGAGTCAAGTCGTATGGGCTTACTTCTACATCAACACTATCGCCTGGTAAAATACGGATATGATTTACACGCATTTTTCCAGAAATATGAGCTTTAATTAGGACACCGTTTTCTAATTCAACTGAATATGAATCTGTTGAAAAAGCTTCTTTTACGACTCCTACTAACTTAATCGCATCTTTAGCCAATTAAATTCCTTTCGTTAAAACAATCCCTTTTCCGTCTTTGATTAACACTGTGTGTTCATAATGGGCTGTTTTTTTGTTATCTGTACTTACTACAGTTCAACCATCTTTAAGGATTCTAATTCCTTTTGATTGTGTAATCATTGGTTCAATACAAATAACCATTCCATCTAACAACAACGGCCCAGAATTCTTATGTCCATTATTTGGTACATAAGGATCTTCATGAAGACTTGCTCCAATTCCATGACCAGAAAATTCTGAAGGTGTGAATAGATTGTTTTTCTTGATATATTGACCAATTGCATATGAAATATCTCCAATGCGTGCACCTTTTTTAATAGCTTTTAGTCCGGCATTAAACGCACCTTTAGCCACTTCAATTAGTTTTAAGTCTGTTGGTGAAACATTACCAACAGGTTTTGTGAACGCACTGTCGCTATAGTAACCTTCATAAATGCAACCTAAGTCGACACTTACTAAATCACCATCTTGAACGATGTAATTACTTGGTATACCATGGATCAATTGCTCATTAACAGATATGCAAGCTGTCGCAGGGAAGCCATATAAACCTTTAAATGCAGGCTTAGCCCCATGCTTCATTATTTCTTCAAAAGCCAATTGATCTATATCTTTTAAAGAAACACCTGGTCTTACAAAGTCTCAAACAATTTGCTTGACTTCTGCCAAGATTTGACATGATTTAGTAATCTTGTCAATTTGTTGTTGTGTTTTGACATATTTTCTTGACAAAATTACCTCTCTTAACATTCTTTTAAAAAGCCTTTAAATTTTACTATTTTTTTCAAGAATTTCTAATATTTTATCTGCTACTTCTTCAGGTTTTAAAGAAGCATCTATTTGAATTAATTCACCATTTGATTGATAAAAGTTTAAAAGTGGTAATGTTTTTTCATCATAAACTTTTAAACGTTCGATGATTTTATCTTCTGCATCATCTGCTCTTTGAATTAAAACACTACTATCCTTATCACATAGACCATCAACTTTTGGAGGTTGATATTTTATATGATATCCTGCAGAACATGTTGGACACAATCTACGTCCATTAAGTCTTTCTAAAATAATTTCTTTTGAAACAACTAATTCAAAAACAACAAAATCAAAACCTGGTAAGCTACTTAAAAATTTAGCTTGATCGCTTGTTCTTGGGAAACCATCAAGAATAAAGTACTCACCATTATCTTTTAATTTAGTAATTGCATTTTTAACAATTTGATTAGTAATTTCATCAGGGACATATCCGCCTGATGTCACAATATCTTTTACTTTTAAACCTAATTCAGTTTGGTTTGAAATTTCTTGTCTGAAAATATTGCCTGTTGATAAATGTAATAAATTACTTTTTTGTGTTAATACACCTGCCACTGTACCTTTTCCAGCACCAGGTTGTCCCATTAATAAAACATTTTTATTAATTTGTTTTATCATAATAATCCTTCAACGCTTGTTACTTCATTGCTTTCGATGTTTTTATTTGATTCTCTTTTTGCCTTTGCAAGACGGTTTGATTTAATTCTTGCTTTTAATTGGCTTACTGTTTCAATAGCTACACTTACTAAAATCATCAACCCTGTTCCACCGAATGAAATAGCTGATGGTAAAATTCCTGCCATAATTTCAATAAATTGCATGCTTCCTAAAATTAGAAGAAATACAGATGAGAAAACACTTAATCTAAAAACAATAGCTATTAGATAATCTTGTGTTTCTTCTCCTGGTCTTACTCCAGGTATAAAAGTTGAATTTTTAGCAAAGTCTTCAGCTATTTTGTCGACTTTTGATTGTTGAATCCCCATAACAAGTGAGAAAGCAAAAATGATAACTAATAATAATGAAAACCCAATGGGTTGTGTAAATTGTAAATTGTGATTAATTCATTGTTTTGACGCATTTTCGTCTGGCAATAGGTTCACAATCATTGTAGGGAATGAAAGCACCATCATCGCAAAAATGATAGGCATAATTCCACCAGGATTTAATTTAATTGGTAAAAATCCCATTTCTTTAATGCTTTTTGATCTACCTGCTCCAATTTGTTGTATTGGTATATGTCTTTCAGCAGCATAAACAATAGCAATAATTAATAATATAAGTAAATAAACAACAATGTAAGTAAAGAAGTTAACAATGCCTACTAAACTTGCTGAAATTTGGTCAAAATCACTACCTACATAGTGTGCAAAAGCCTGTCTAAATTGAAACGGTAATCTAGCTGCAATACCTGTAAAAATAATCAAACTAGTTCCGTTACCTACTCCTTTATTTGTTATTTGCTCTGAAATAAATAAAGCAAATAATGAAGCTGCTGTTAAAACCATAGGAATAACAAAATAAACTAATGTAGTTTGCGAAATACCATATGCAGAATCAACTATTCTAATAAAGGCATTGTTACCTGTGGTTAATGATTTGACTAAAAATATAGCTTGTGGATAAGCAATAACTAAAGTTAATAAACGAGTTAAAACATTTAGTTTTCTTCTGCCTTGTGGTCCACTTTGCGACATTTTATAAAGAGGTGGAAAAATCCTTGATTGCAAAATCATCATAATTAAAGAAGCATTAATGAAAGGACTAATACCTAAAGCGAAAAGTGAAAATTGGCGAAGTCCACCTCCACCTATTAGGTTTAACGTATTTAAAAATGAATTCGAACCTATTGATTCAGAATTTGCAACTTTAATAAATGGAGCTGTAATAGTTGTTCCCATTACATATAAAATTAGCATTAATAAAGTGAAAATTATCTTTTTAGTTAGATCTTTTGTGCTTCAAAAGTTGACTCAATAATTACGAATATGATATATGAATTTTTGCAATTAAATACCTCTTTGTAATATATTTACAATTATATAGAAAAAATGATATTTTAGAAGTCTTATAATTAATAAAATTAAAAAGGCATAAAAAAATCACCTAGCGGTGAAAATTTTTATATTCTCTGAAAACTGAATAGTAATAATAATCTACTAAAATGTCGTTGAATACATTTTAAACCTTTAAACCTATCAATTTATTAGTAATGGTCAGCTGAATGTATTACTACACTTACACTTCCATCCTATCAACCTCGTAGTCTACAAGGAATTTCAAGGGAATACTTATCTTTGAGGAGGCTTCCCACTTAGATGCTTTCAGCGGTTATCCCTTCCGTACTTAGCTACCCAGCTATGCCTCTGGCGAGACAACTGGAACACCAGCGGTACGTCCACTCCGGTCCTCTCGTACTAAGAGCAGCTCTCATCAATATTCCAACGCCCACATCAGATAGGGACCGAACTGTCTCACGACGTTCTGAACCCAGCTCGCGTACCGCTTTAATTGGCGAACAGCCAAACCCTTGGAACCGACTCCAGCTCCAGGATGCGATGAGCCGACATCGAGGTGCCAAACCTTGCCGTCGATGTGATCTCTTGGGCAAGATAAGCCTGTTATCCCCAGGGTAACTTTTATCCGTTGAGCGACTGCCGTTCCATGACGTACAGCCGGATCACTAAGTCCTGCTTTCGCACCTGCTCGACTTGTAGGTCTCGCAGTCAAGCACACTTCTACCTTTGCGCTCTACATACGGTTTCTGACCGTATTGAGTGTACCTTTGAACGCCTCCGTTACTTTTTAGGAGGCGACCGCCCCAGTCAAACTACCCACCACGCACTGTCTCCCCACCGGATAACGGTGGCAGGTTAGAAACTCAACATACCAAGGGTGGTATTTCAAGGTCGACTCCTCTAAGGCTAGCGCCTTAGTCTCACAGTCTCCCACCTATCCTACACATGTTAGGCCAAGTTCCAATACGAAGTTGTAGTAAAGCTCCATGGGGTCTTTTCGTCTTGATGCGGGTACCCAGCGTTTTCACTGGGACCATAATTTCACCGAGTCCAATGTTGAGACAGTTGAGAGATCATTGCGCCTTTCGTGCAGGTCAGTATTTAGCCGACAAGGAATTTCGCTACCTTAGGACCGTTATAGTTACGGCCGCCGTTCACCCGGGCTTCACTTCAATGCTTCGTGTAAAACTAACACATCCGCTTAACCTTCGGGCACTGGGCAGGCTTCACCCCCTATACATCATCTTGCGATTTAGCAGAGAGCTGTGTTTTTGATAAACAGTTGCCCCTCACAATTTACTGTGGCCAACTTAAGTTGGCACCCCTTCTTGCGAACTTACGGGGTTAATTTGCAGAGTTCCTTAACATTGGTTTTCTCGCTCGCCTTAGAATACTCATCTTGGGAACGTGTGTCCGTTCTCGGTACAGGCGCCTGAAATGTTAAAACGTTTAGAAGCTTTTCTAGGAAGCATGAAATCACACAATTCAGCAAATGCTTATGCATCATAGATTCCGGTTATAGAGTTCGCATTTAACTAAACTCACCAGTCGCTACTTACCCCTAAATCCAATAATAGGTAGTGCTATCCTTCTCCGTTACTCCATCACTAATTTCAGGTGGTACAGGAATATTAACCTGTTGTCCATCGGATACGCTTTTCAGCCTCTCCTTAGGTCCTGACTAACCCTGGGTGGACGAACCTTCCCCAGGAAACCTTTCCCAATAGGCGTTGAGGATTCTCACCTCAAATCGTTACTCATACCGGCATTCTCACTTCTTAACGCTCCACCAGTCCTCACGGTCTGACTTCAATGCGATAAGAACGCTCCTCTAACGTACTAAATGTACCCGTGGCTTCGGTATTGTGTTTGACTCCCGTTACATTATTGGCGCAAGTTCTCTTGACTAGTGAGCTATTACGCACTCTTTAAAGGATGGCTGCTTCTAAGCCAACCTCCTAGTTGTTTATGAAAACTCACAACCTTTCTGACTTAACACAATTTTGGGACCTTAGCCGACGATCTGGGTTGTTGCCCTCGCGAGCCGGGACGTTAGCACCCCGGTTCCGACTGCATGATAATACACAATGATATTCGGAGTTTGATTATAGTCAGTACCGCTAGGCGCGGCCATTCCATATTCAGTGCTCTACCATCAAAGCTTAACATCACACGCTAGCCCTAAAGCTATTTCGAGGAGAACCAGCTATCTCCAAGTTCGATTGGAATTTCTCCGCTATTCACAAGTCATCCGGGCACTTTTCAGCGTACTACGGTTCGGCCCTCCACTTGGGGTTAACCAAGCTTCAGCCTGCTCATGAATAGATCACATGGTTTCGGGTATATGTCAACATACTAAGCGCCCTATTCAGACTCGATTTCTCTTCGGCTCCGCTTTTTCTCTGCTTAACCTTGCATGTTAACATAACTCGCCGGTCCATACTGCAAGATGTACGCCATCAGCCATTAACGGCCTCTGACTACTTGTAAGTAAGTGGTTTCAGATTCTATTTCACTCCCCTCCCGGGGTTCTTTTCACCTTTCCCTCACGGTACTAGTTCACTATCGGTGTCTGGTTAGTATTTAGCCTTACCGGATGGTCCCGGCAGATTCAGACAGGGTTTCACGTGCCCCGACCTACTCAGGATACTGTTTGAGTTTTTGCCATTTCGTATACGGGGGTTTCACCCTCTATGCCTAGCTTTTCCAAGCTATTCTACTATAGCAAAAATTTCTAACTCATTTATAACAGTCCTACAACCCCAATATAAAATATTGGTTTGGGCTCATTCACGTTCGCTCGCCGCTACTGATGAAATCATTTTTATTTTCTCTTCCTGTTGCTACTAAGATGTTTCAGTTCACAACGTGTCTCGCAAATGGAACTATGTATTCATTCCATAGCAACTAGTCATTACACTAGTTAGGTTTCCCCATTCGGAAATCCCCGCTTCGTAGCTTATATCCAGCTCCACGAGGCTTATCGCAGGTAATCACGTCCTTCATCGACTTCCAGACCCAAGGCATCCACCACAAACTCTTACTTATTTAAAAGTTTAATAACAATATTTACCTATCGTTTATTGATGTATTCAAAGACATTTTAATAAATTATTATCTAATTAGATAATTAACTCGGTTCAAAACAAATTGACTAATTTATTTTTGATGTCGTTGTTATATTAATATCTTTACTATTCAGTTTTCAAAGAACATATGAGAGAAATCCTCTCAAAACTAGATATATAACCATTGGACTATTAACAATGTACATGACTAATAATATTTAAAAAATAGTCTTGAAATAGGTAATGTTGACAACTAAAGTTGTTGTCGTATGTACTCCGTAGAAAGGAGGTAATCCATCCCCACGTTCTCGTAGGGATACCTTGTTACGACTTCACCCCAGTCACCAGTCCTGCCTTAGGCAGTTGTTTCCGTAGTTAACAAAACCGACTTCGGGCATTACCAGCTCCCATGGTGTGACGGGCGGTGTGTACAAGACCCGAGAACGTATTCACCGTAGCGTAGCTGATCTACGATTACTAGCGATTCCGACTTCATGTAGTCGAGTTGCAGACTACAATCCGAACTGAGAATGGTTTTTTGAGATTTGCTCCACGTCGCCGTATTGCTTCTCTTTGTACCATCCATTGTAGCACGTGTGTTGCCCCACTCGTAAGAGGCATGATGATTTGACGTCGTCCCCACCTTCCTCCCGGTTACCCGGGCAGTCTCCCTAGAAGATTTAACTAAGAATAAGGGTTGCGCTCGTTGCAGGACTTAACCGAACATCTCACGACACGAGCTGACGACAACCATGCACCATCTGTCATTCTGTTGACCTCCACTATATCTCTATAGCTTTGCAGAAGATGTCAAGAGTGGGTAAGGTTCTACGCGTATCTTCAAATTAAACCACATGCTCCACCGCTTGTGCGGATCCCCGTCAATTCCTTTAAGTTTCACTCTTGCGAGCATACTACTCAGGCGGATGATTTAATGCGTTAGCTGCGCCGATAGTTCCTATCAGCTAATCATCATCGTTTACAGCGTGGACTACCAGGGTATCTAATCCTGTTTGCTCCCCACGCTTTCGTCTCTCAGTGTCAATATGTACCCAGTTAACTGCCTTCGCCATGTTGGTGTTCTTCCTTATATCTACGCATTTCACCGCTTCACAAGGAATTCCGTTAACCTCTATACAATTCTAGCGTGCCAGTATCCAACGCGATTTGGGGTTGAGCCCCAAGTTTTGACGCCAGACTTAACACACAACCTACAGACGCTTTACGCCCAATAATTCCGGATAACGCTTGCAACCTATGTATTACCGCGGCTGCTGGCACATAGTTAGCCGTTGCTTTCTGATTTAGTACTGTCAAGGCCTTGCCATTTCCTGCAAGGTTTTTTCATCCTAAATAACAGCAGTTTACAACCCGAAGGCCGTCTTCCTGCACGCTGTGTCGCTCCATCAGGCTTTCGCCCATTGTGGAAAATTCCCTACTGCTGCCTCCCGTAGGAGTCTGGGCCGTATCTCAGTCCCAGTGTGGCGGTTCGGTCTCTCAACCCCGCTAAACATCATAGCCTTGGTGGGCCGTTACCTCACCAACTAGCTAATGTTACGCACCCCGATCTTTTAGTGAAGCTTTGAGGCTTCTTTCATATAGAAATCATGCGATTTGTATAAGTATCCGGCATTAGCACTAATTTCTCAGTGTTATTCCAGTCTAAAAGGCACGTTAAGTACGTGTTACTCACCCATTCGCCGCTAAGTTCCGAAGAACTCCGCTCGACATGCATGTATTAGGCACACAGCCAGCGTTCATCCTGAGCCAGGATCAAACTCTCGAAAAAATTGACTGTCATGTATTTTGTTATATATCTAGTTTTAAAAGAACTTCTGTTTGCTTGTTGTTAGCAAGATTATTATAGCACTGTTTTTTGATAAAACAAATCTTTTTTTAATTTTTTTGATTCATTTGCTCAAGGTGCTTAATTATTATAATAGTTCTTTTTTTAAAATCAAGTCACTTTTTAAAATTTGTTTAAAAAAGAGCAATTATTTTATTTGCTCTTTACTATATCTTTTCATTTATAAGGAAACTGTTTTGGAGTAGATCTTTTTTTAGTAATTTTAATTATATAGTTCTTTCTTTCTATATAGGTATTATTAAATTCTTGTACTTCTAATTCATAACTTAACATTTTTAAAGTTTTTTTAGCGTTGTCAAGTTCTTCTTTTCATTTAACACCTTTTAATAGGGAAAGTTTGCCCCCAACTTTAACTAGGTGGAAAGAAGACATTAGTAAAGCATTAATGTTTGCTACAGCTCTAGCAGTAACTACATCATATAAGTTTTTTTGTTGTTCCTCTTCAGATCTAATTTTATAAACTTGTACATATCTTTCTAAATTTAGTTCATTGATTACTAAATTTAGAAAATCAACTCTTTTTTGTAACGGTTCATAAATAACAACAAAATTATTAGGTTTAGTTAAAACATATGGGATAGAAGGAAATCCTGCTCCTGCGCCTATATCTAATATAGTTTTATCCGTTAATCCTTCTGTTATTTTTTGCATAAATAATAAAGATTCTAAAATTCCTTCATTTCAGAGTCTTTCCCCAGAAAATCCGGTTAAATTCATAACCTTGTTTTTTTCTTCAATCAAGCCAACATATTTTTGAAATAAATCAAAATCTCAACTATTTCGAACACATAATTCTTTAACTATTTCCTTTGAATCCATTTTATAACTCACTTATTTTTTCTTTTATTTGCTTATAAACTTCTGTGATGCTTGTTTTGTTTAGGTTTGCCAAAATTACTTTACCTAAAAAATCACCTAATGATACTATTTGTAATTTTTTAAATTTTGAAGCTAATTCGTAATTATCAATACTGTCTGTAATAATAACTTTTTCAATGATTGGATCATTTTCAAATATTTCGAAACCTTTTGTGAATATTCCATGTGAAGCAACTAAGATAACTTTTTTCGCTCCATTTTCTTTTAATTTATGGGCAGCTTTAATTATTGTCCCACCTGTGTCTATTATATCATCCACAATAACCGCATTTTGTTGATTGATATCACCGATTAATCCCATAACTTCTGTTTGGTTTGCTGCAGTTCTTCTTTTATCAATGATGCAAATTTGGATTGAATCTGAAATTAATTCAGCTAACTTTCTTGCTCTAACAGCTCCACCATGATCTGGAGAAACTACTGTAAAGTGTTCTTTAATTTCTTTTAAAGCTAGTGCTAATGGGTATTGTCCTCTTAAATCATCAACCGGTATATTAAAAAAACCTTGAATTGAAGGGTTGTGTAAATCTATACAAATCATTTTAGTAGCACCTGCTTGTTGTAATAAATCTGCAACTAATTTTGCTCCAATAGGTTGTCTACCGCTTACTTTCCGATCTTGGCGAGCATATCCATAATAACTTAAACAAACTGTAATGCTTTTAGCGCTAGCTCTTTTAAGTGAATCTATAAATAATAATAACTCAACTAAATTATCATTTACAGGTCTTGATGTACTAGCAACAATGAAAACGTCCTTGTCTCTGACTGTTTCACTTGCTTTAATCATCACTTCACCATCGGCATAAACAGTCTTTTCAATTTCAGAAAGTGGAATTTTGATGTAATCTGAAACTTTTTGAGCTAATTTTTTAGCATTATCCATACCAAATAAAACGCTATTATTTTTGTCCATAAAAATCCTTTTGTTTATATATAAATAATTTTAATATTTTTTGCCGAATAGCATCATAAAAGAACTAATAAAAAACTAAGTGCTAAATAGTCAACATAAAATGTGGTAATTTCAAATTTTTTGCCATATTTCTAAAATTAGCCATTGTTAAAAGTGACAAAATTCACAATAATAAAAATCTTAATTTGACTTTTCTGTCAATTATCAGAAACTATTAATTAGTTTATAATTTACTAAATAACAATTTATATAAATTTTTATTAAAACAAGGAGACTAAATGTCAGCAATTAAAAAAATTCATGCACGTGAAATTCTAGACTCACGTGGTAACCCAACTGTTGAAGTTGAAGTTTATACTGAATTTGGTGGATACGGTATTGCTAAAGTTCCATCAGGTGCATCAACAGGTTCAAGAGAAGCTTTAGAATTAAGAGATAAAGGTTCTGTTTATGAATCAAATTGATTCGGTGGAAAAGGTGTTATGTTAGCAGTTGATCACGTTAACAACGATATCGCTCCACACTTATTAGGTATGGAAGTTACTGAACAACGTAAAATTGATATGAAAATGTGTCAATTAGACGGTACAGAAAACAAATCAAAATTTGGTGCTAACGCTATTTTAGGAGTATCATTAGCTGTTGCTAGAGCTGCTGCTAATGAATTACAAGTTCCTTTATATAAATACTTAGGCGGATTTAACGCCCATGAATTACCTGTTCCAATGTTAAATGTTATTAACGGTGGAGAACACGCTTCAAATACAATCGATTTCCAAGAATTCATGATTATGCCAGTTGGTGCAAAATCATTAAGAGAATCATTACAAATGGCTAACTTTGTTTTCCACAACTTAGCTAAATTACTTAAAAAACATGGACACGGTGTTCAAGTTGGTGATGAAGGTGGGTTTGCTCCTAACTTTAAATCACACGAGGAAGCTTTAGACTTCTTAGTTGAAGCTATTAAAGCAGCTGGTTATGTTCCTGCCAAAGAAGGTGACAAAGCTGTTGCTATTGCTATGGACTGTGCTTCAAGTGAATTATATGAAGATGGTGTTTATACATTCAAGAAATTAAAAGCAGCTATTGAAGAGAAAAAACCTGGTTTTGAACATTTAACAGATGTTAAATTAACTTATACATCTGATGAAATGGGTCAATACTTAAAAGATTTAGTTGCTAAATACCCAATTATTTCAATCGAAGATGGTTTTGCCGAAAGCGATTGAGCTGGATTTACAAAATTTACAGCTGAAATGGGTGATAAATTACAAATCGTTGGTGATGACTTAACAGTTACAAACACAGCTATCTTAAAACGTGCTATTGAAGAAAAATCAATGAACTCAATTTTAATTAAAATTAACCAAATCGGTTCATTAACAGAAACATTTGATGCTATTCAAATGGCTCAGAAAGCAAACATGACAGCAGTTGTTTCACACCGTTCAGGTGAAACAGAAGACACAACAATTGCTGATATTGCTGTAGCTATGAATGCTGGACAAATTAAAACTGGTTCAATGTCTCGTACAGACCGTATTGCTAAATACAATCGTTTATTAGCAATTGAAGAAGAATTAGAAAACTCAGCAGAATTCAAAGGTGTTAAAGCTTTTTACAACATTGTTAAATAATTAATTAAACAAAAAAATCCGGAGCTTATGCTCTGGATTTTTAAATCTTTCTTTCTTGACCCTTAATTAGTCTTTTAATGTTCTCAACATGTGTATAAAACATTAAAAGCACTGCTAAGACATATATAAACCCTTGTAAAGGATTTAAGTTATTTAATATGTTAATGTTGCTTGAATAAATACCATTTGATGCAAATGCAATAACTGAGTTATTAAATCAAGGTATGAAAACGAAAATTATCATAACGCTTGCAGTAAGCAATGATGCAAGTGAAACATATCTTTTTCAAAAATTAACCCAAAGAAAAATACTGCTGCTATTGGTAAAAAGATAATATTGTAACTAATTAACAATCCTAATGAAGAAGCAACTCCTTTACCGCCTTTGAAACCAAAGAAAATAGGAAAAATATGACCAATCACTGTTCCTAGTCCTGCTAATAAAGGTAGCCCATAAATTGTTCTTAATCCTTCTCAATATGGAGGCAGACCAATTCCATAAACTCCTACCACACTGCCATTTTGGTCAATTGAAGTTGCTAAATTACATCAATAAGTTAATCCGTAACCAATAGCTACTACTGAAATAGTTTTTATGACATCAATCATAAGAATCATAATTGCTATTTTTTTACCAAAAACCCTTAGAGAGTTAGTTGCACCTGCATTTTTTGAATGATAATCTCTAGGGTCTTTTTTCAGAATTTTACCAACTATGATGCTGGTGTTTAAAGACCCTATAATATAGCCAAAAACGACTAAAAATATGTTAAATAAAACTGAATTAAATGCGTTCATTTTGTTTCCTTATCATTAATATTTTACATTTGTTTTTAATCTCTTTAAATAATATTATTATTTAATATAATAAAAATATGAATAAAAAATTTGATATTAATATTGTTCAATTACCAAATGACGTTTTACGTAAAAAGTCTGTGGATGTACCAATTCCTTTGACTGATGAAGATATTGAACTAGCTGAAAGAATGATTTATCATATTGATGATTCTCAAACAGAAGGAACTGAATTTAGACCAGGTGTTGGAGTTGCTGCTGTTCAATATGGAATTTTAAAAAATGTATTTTATGTTTACATCCAAGACAATGATGGTAATGTTGTTTTTAAAGATGTTTTATTCAATCCAAAAGTAGTTTATACAACTGATAAAAAAACTGCTCTTGAAGAAGGTGAAGGATGTTTAAGTGTGGATGGATCATGACCTAATCAAGCAGGTTATGTTTATCGTGCTTCAGAAATTGTTGTTGATGCTTACAGTTATTATCAAAGACAATTTCTACGTTATTCAGCAAAAGGTTATTTAGCCATTGTTTTCCAACATGAACTTGACCATTTAAGAGGACATTTATTTATTGATAGAATTAATAAAAAACTACCTTGAAGAAAATTACCAAACGCTAAATTATTATAAAAAGAAAGGAACTAATGATTCAATTATTTTACGAAACTACACAATCTAGTTCGTCATCAAATTCAAACAGCAATTCAAGTGCATTTGTGGAATTTTTAGAAAAAGCATTAGGTTGATTACCTCATCATTGAGCATTAACAGCTGCTTATATTTTATTAGCTTTACTAATTGCTTTTGTATTTGGATTTTTCTGAAGAACTAAATGAATTATTTCAAAAGTTATCATTTACGGTTTAACTGTTGGAATAGCTGCAACTTTTTACTTTGTTATAAAAGGTAAAATTGATAATGATCAATCAGATCACCAAATTTTAGCATTTTCAACAACATTAGTAGCTTTAAGTGTTTACATAGTATTAAAACTTATATTTTCTTTAATTGTTGGTTTAGTATCACTGATTAGAATACCAACCATTAAACTTAAAAAGATTTCAAAAATTAAAAGATTATTAACTGGTATTGGAAATGTCGCAGTTTCAATACCTGGTGTTATGTTAATTGCTAACATTACTTTAACCAATGACAAAGGTAAAGAAAGAGATTTCTTAGAAAAAACAACTAATTTATTTGGAGTTAAACCTTTAACTGTTGGACAAGGTGCTTCTGTATCAGGCTTAGGTTATGCAATTAGAGACATTTACAAAGTAATTAGAAATGATGAAAAATTAATTGCTATTTTACAAAAACCAGCAGGTGAATGAACTTCAGAAAACAAAAAAGATCTTCAAGAAGCTGCTGAGAGTTTTGCGGCATTATTAAACAATAATAACACTCGTTCAACAGCTATTAGTATTTTAAAGAAAACTAATTTAGGTGATGATATTGTAGGAAACTCAAACTTAAAAGAATATATCACTTTAGCTGATGTTGCTTCAAATTCAAACCCTCAATACATTACTGGAACACCAGAACAGAAAAAAGCAATTCTTACAAATAACATAATAGATGTTTTAAAACAAAAAATTACAGACTATACAAATTCAAATAAAGAAGCAGGTGTAATTGATGCTTCAAAATATGGACAATACATCAGAACAGCTGATATTGTTGCTAAAAACTTAAATGATGAAGCTAAAAAAGATTTAGTTAAATATGTTTCAGGACTTGTAGATAAGTCTTTACCAGATGATAAAGACAAATTTGATAGCGTTAAAGTTATGCAAGCCGCATTTGATGAATTCCAAAAAATAGGTCAAATGGTTTTAAAATCAACTGACACAACATCAAGTTCATCTTCAACTCAATCATCACCAAGACAACTTGATGAATCAGTTGCATTAATGCCAAACGCACAAGGATAGTTATGAATCCAGAAAATCAAAATTTTAATAATAATCCTAACAACAATAACTTTAACAACAATCAAAATCAAAACTTTAATCCAAATTACACCAATCAATATCAACAACCACAATACAATCAATTTCAAGGTGCTCAACAATTCACTGCACAAGTACCTTCTGGAATTAACACTTCAATGAACAATGTTAATTATCAGGCTGATCCTAAAGGTGAATTACCAAAAGCCTTATATAACACTTTTAAACGTGAAAAGCGTATTTCATTAATAGCTATGCTATTTTGATTAAGTGTTTTACTAATTTCAATTGCTGGAATTATTGCAACTTATTTAGTTTGTCGTTTTTCATTACAAAATGACCAAAATAAAGGAATTATTTACTATTTATTTAGTTCTGTATTATTATTAATTTCTTTAATTTATACTGTTAAATCAAGTATTAAACGCACATCTTGAAAAAGAGGTGAACAAAAAACAAGAGATGATTATGCTAAGGGAAATATAAGTTCTATTTCAGTATTTCAAGATACTTACAGATCCTTGTCATTCAAGATGTTAAGATTAAACTGAATTTTAGCTTTCTTCTTAACTTACTTTGGTTTATTTACAATTATTATTACAATTCTTTACAACCAATCAACTCCATGACAAATTGGACACAAACCAGTTGATAACTCATCATTTTCATTCTTTATTGAATTAAAATGACCAGAAGTTTTAAATAATGGTTTTGGGAATACAAAATTATTATTAATTCTGTCAACAGTATTTATTGGAATTGTGTGTGTTTTATTTACTCTAGTAAGAGTTTTTGATTTAAAACGTATAGCTGAAATCAAGGAAAACTTAGGCGCTGATTCAGCAACTATTATTAATGCAGTTGCTACTGAGAAAAAATCCGAAAACAAAGCTTGAATAAAATCTTATACTATTGTGTTTATTATTGTAGTTCTTATTCCATTAATCCTATTCATCTATTTAGTTTGAAGAGGAATTATAAGAAGAGGTAAAAAATAATGAGATTATTAGTAATTGTAGGTGATAAATTCAATGATATTGAATTAACATCAACATTATCAGTTTTAATTGCTTCAGAACAAATGAAAAGCATTGAATATTACTCAAATAATTTAACACATGCTACAGGACAATTTGGTATTGTTAAATTACGAGATCTAAAAAACAAAGTAGATGTAAACGATTATGACGCTGTCTTTATTCCTGGTGGAATGTCAGCACAAGCTTTAAGAGCTAACAAACCAGAATTAGACTTAGTTAGAGAATTTTTAAACAATAACAAATATTTATTCACTATTTGCGATGCTCCTAATGCTCTACGTGAAGCTGAAATATTTGATAACAACTTCCATTATTCATCATATCCTAGTCAATGAGGTTTATTAGTAGCAGGCTCAAACAGAAATGAAAGCAACGTTACAATTCAAGGCAAAGTTATTACAGCACGTAATGCTTTATCAGCTGCTCAACTAGGTTATACAATTCTAAAAGTTTATTTCAATAAAGACTTAGCAAATCAAACTTACCACCGTATGTCAGGTAACAAAAATAAAGACTTATTCTAGTCTTTATCATTTCATCTCACTCACTTGAGTGAGATTTTTTATTTTCATAATTAACCACATATCTGCAAATTTTGCAAACTTTAGCCCTAATTATTACTATTTTTAAACTTTCACTTTATAAAGTTAAATAATATAAGTAACAAACAAAAATTGAAGAAAAAATATGAAAACTAAATTATTAAAAGCGACTATCGGCTTGATGGCTTTTTGTTTTTCATCTGCCACTTTTTCTATTTCTGCATCATGCCAAGAAACAAAAATACATAAGCCAATAATAAAACACAAAGAACCTACACCGAATCCTGTGCCAAAAACACCTGAACCTAAAGTGTATGAGCATAAATGAGAATTTGGAATTAATCCTATTAAAGTTCAACAAAATTTCCCAGAAGAAGTTCAAAATGAATTAATTAAGATAAATAATGAAATAAATGAAATACTGCAAGTTCCAAATCTTGAAAATGATATTACATCATGAATTTACAATAAAGAAGAAAGTATAAAATCTTGATCACAATCGAAATTGTCAACAATTTCAGAGTATTATCGTAAAAGTGAAAATTTAGAGTTATATGCTAAATATTTAAATGAATGAATTCATTATTTTAATTTTGTACAGTCTAATAACTTTGTTCCTATTTTTCAGCAAACCGCTGCTTATAATGAAATTAAGATATCTACTGCAAGTGAAAGTGAATTAGAAAGCGTTTCTAAAGATGTAATATCAGATGATATTCCCACGCGTTCTAATTATTTTAAAGATCCAGATAAATATGTTAACTTTTCAAATTTAGCTTATTCATATTACAAATTAGAAGAACCTAAATATTTTAACTTTGGCTGAAACAAATTAGTAAATTACAACTCAAATAGATTTTTAGCTATTTTGCCTGAATTTAAAGGCTATAAAAAGACAGATAGTAATATTGAATACTATTTTTATGTCAATATTCCTGAAAATCAGTTAAACAATGTAAAGAATTATTTAATTAGTACTTCTGTTGCATCTAATGGATTTAGTCAAATGTTAGATTTAACTTTTGGATTTTTAAACTTTTATACTTTTAATGAATTTATGGAATATACTTCCTTAACAAATAACACAATAAAAATTTGAAATAAAACCTCTTGGAAACCAGGTTCGCCCAGCCCTACTGATGCTCAAGATGAAAATAAAATTGTTTTAAGCAATGAAGATTTATTAGTTAATGATTTACAAGAACCACCTAAAAAAGGTTTAATAATAAAAATTTCATTGCCACACAATAATAAAACACAACTTCTCAACATCTTTACTACTTGTTTAGAAAATATTTCTAAATTTGAAAAAAATATTTACAAGTCAACAATCAATAATTTATTTTTTGCAGATGCTAAATATGAATATGATAATGACATAGACACAACTAAACCTAGAATTATTTTTGATTATTTTAAATATCTTGAAAAATTTGGTAGGTATATTAATAAATAATAAATAGAAATGATAATAAAAAGAGGAAAAAATGAAAAATAGATTTAAAAAAACATTATGAGGATTATTCGGATTATTACCAGTATCCTTATTATTCGTTTCATCATCACAAAACGAAAATCATACACCTTTATATAAGCCTTATATAAAGAGAATGAACATGTGAGATTCTTACTTAAAAAACTCCTCATCAGATAGTATTGATGATATCAATATAAATTTTATGAAGGTAGGAGTAATAGAAATAGAAAAATCTAAGGATGATTTTGACTTAAAGTTTTTAAATGAAGTAAGTTTTACAAATAATGCTCACAACATACATATAATAAATTATAAAAATAACGATGCTACTGGTGAATTAACGAAGCACGGAAAACAAGTGGTTTCAACAATAGGCACTCCCTTAGGAATAAATAATAAATCAAAAATTTATTACAGTAATTGAAAAAATAATCCTGAAAATCTTGAAAAAATACTTGAGTATTTTGCAGAACAAAAAGTAGACATAATTAATTGTAGTTTTGGAATTGATAGACCTTTTTTATATGACTGATTTTATATGGAAGCAGTCGAGCACATAAACAAGATTATGTTAACTCCAGAATTACAAAATATATTTAGTGGTGATTATCAATTTTATAAAATCGATAAAGATTTAAAAGATATGGCTGTTTTTGCTGATTTTATAGGTTTACTTACTTTTGAACCTGAAAACGTCATATCTGATCCTAATGCAAACGAAGAATTGTTCGCTTATGTTCAATATATGAATAGTGAAAAGAATTCTTTTAGAATTTTTAATAAATATATTAGAAAATACGGAATGAAAATTTTTAAATCAGCTGGTAATAAAAGATCAACTGAAAAAATTTTATTGATGTATATTTAAAAGACTCATTTTGAAAATATATAGATGAAAACTTATTAAATGTTTCACAGTCTCATTTTTTAAATCTATTATCAACTTATACTCAAAAAATTAACTCTATCATTAAACATTTGGAAGCACAATTAGAAAATTCTAAAAAAACTGATGATATTAACCTTTTAATTTCTCATTTAAAATGATATTTAAATGATTTTAAAGTAAAGCTTAGAAAAAACTTAACATATTATGAAATGATAAAGCTAGTTTTTTACACAAAGCAGGTAAAAGAAATAAGAAAAATGTTGAAGATGCATTATTTTATAAAATAAACAAATTGGTAGATATTAGAAGTTATTTTGTCGACAATGTAATTCAAGTAGGTTCTATAGATGCTTCAACAAGAAGATCTGGTTTTTCATATTTCGACTCTGAGTTTCATGATAAAATTCCTTTTATATCTGCTTTTGGAAATGGTTATTACAAAGATAGAATACACTTAAAAGATCAGTCGGAATTTAATTTGTTGAAGCCTGATCAAATAAATGAAATACAAATAACTCAGGAAGATTTACAAGAATTATATAAGTTTGATGGTACAAGTTTAGCTTCTCCTATGATTGCTGGTTCAGTGTCCTTATTACAAACCTTAACTAAGTCTTCTATTCCTTTGTCTGCAATTCAATCTTTAATGTCTCACACTGCAAAATATGCTACATCAAAATATTGAAATTGAAACACTTCAGAACTGAAATGGGAAGAGAAGAATCTAGATTGAATGACAAGTAATCATTCAAAAAATTGAACAGGTTATGGTTATTTAAATTTTTCTAGAATGTTGAGCATATATAAGAAGTATCAAACTAAAGTAAAACAAAATATAAGCAATACAACTGGTTTATTTAAACTCCAAAATATTGTTCTAGATGATTACTTAAATGGGAAAACAGTTTATCAAATTCTTGATAAATACAACACAGGCATATCTACTGATTATAAGACATTTACTGCTAGTTCAAGGATTTATTCAATTCCTCAAATAATTGAATTTTTTGAAGAAAAAAGTGAATATCATTTTGGCAAAGAAAAAAGTGAATATTTATTTTTAGCTGAAAACATGAAAAAAATATTTAAAGATAATAATGATAGATTTATGAAAAATATTTTCGATTTAACCGCAGACATGACAGTTCGAAAATTAATTTATGATAGAGAAGAAAATGATTTAAGAGAAATTACTAATCATAAATTAAAAAATTCAAATTCCAAAGACTCTTCAACTGAAAAAATTATATATGGATCAACTTCTAGAAATTTAGAAACCTCTACTAATTTATTCATGTCTTTTCCTCAGTTAGAGTATATGGTTATAAAAATAAGAAAAACAGATCAAATAGACAAAGTAAATAAAGAAAAACTTTTAAATTTATTGGTAGAGAAATATAAAGATCTACTCAATAATGAATTTGAGATATACTGCATAAATGAACTTAAAGCATTTTAAAATATTTACTTTTGTCTTTTCTTTTATGTTTTTAACTGCATGCTCTGATCAAATTGCAAATAACAAAAATTATCATGTTAACTTTGCTAACAACAGAGAAATCATTAATCAAAAAAGTTCTATCATTAAAGAGGTTTTTCAACTTACTAAACCACAAAACGAATTGCAAGAGGATATAAAGCAAGAATTTATTAAACATGATAAAAGAATACAATCACTTATTAATTCAGAGGCATATCATAAATTTTCAAATTTAGACAAAGTTGAAATAAATTCACTTAATTCAGAATACAAAGATCTTTGGAATAATATTTTTAAATTCAATTTGTATACTACATATTTAAATAAATTCATCTCATATAAACAATTTTTAGAAAAGGAAAAGTTCATTTCTTTATTTAGTTCTGAAAATAATAATTTAAAAATTTTTAATCAGTTAAATGATCAAGAAATAAATAAATACACTGTTCCTTATTGAAGGTATAGTTATCTGACTTTTTCTACACTAAAACATTATAGAAACCATGATTGAGAAGTTGGTTATGACCCTACACGATCTGAGGATCACGAATTTTATGAATTCGGTGAATACGACAGAAACTCATTAAAAAAGGTTCATTTATATGACTCATTAAATGCGTCATCAGAAACTTTAGATTATATTAAAAACATCGAACTAGAAAACATTGATAACAAAGCTTTATATATACAAACAAAACAATTTCCTCCATTAACTCCAATAGTTGATTCAAAACATTTAAGTAAAGAAATTACAGATTGAAAAACATCACCTTTAAAATTATGAGATTTTCACGGTCTAATTCCTTCAATATATGGATGAAACTTTGATAAAAATTCAAATCAAAAAATTGTCAAAGATAACTTTTATATAAGTGTAAATATTCCTCATAATCAGCATAACAACCTTAGAAACTACTGAGTGAGATTTGATCATGATCCATTTTTATATAACGGTGTAATTGATTATTATTTATATAATTTTGCTTATTTACCTGATTTTTTAAGTTATGAAGGTTATATTGATAAATATTTAAACCAAGCATTAAATGCTGGTTTAAATTCTTTAATAAAGTCTAAATATGATTATTATAAGAATTTATTTAGTTATAACACTAAATTTAAAAAAAATATTGAAAAACAAGCTTTAGACTTTTCTTCATCAAAACCAGAACATAGATTTGTTGACACTGAATGATGATTATCACTCTATGTCAATAATACTTTTGATCTAGATTTCTTTTCAAATGCTTCAAAAGACAATCCGTATTTATCAAATCAGTATTCAGAAACAAATAATCAAACAACTATTTTTAAATTCTCGGTACAGCATATTAACATTTATAAAACTTTAAATGTTAATGCTATTAACATCAACAACTTTGAAACTTTTATTAATCAACAGCGTGATTATAAAACTAATACAAATTACTTTGCTACTGGTTTATATAGCAAAGATAGCAAACCAGAAACTTATTCTAAGCCAATTAATGTTTTAAGCCCTTATGTATTCCATCCTTTTAGAACACATTCTTTTAGTAAATATGAAGACAATTTCTTAAACGAAATTTATTATAAAGATGGATTTGTTCCTTGATGAAATTAAAATTACCCTTATGGGTAATTTTATTTCTGAGTTAGTCTATATAAAATAACTTTTAACCCTGAAATTTAGGTACTTTTTATATAAAGTATTTTAGAATTACATATACAAAATTCAAAATAATGGTATTAAATTTATACTTATAAGCTTTTTTATGTCGGTTTCTGAGTTTGTAATGAAAATTTTACTTTTATGCCTTAAATTAAGGTGTTTTTGATTTTTAATTTTTAAAATTACATGTATAAAATTATAAAAAAAGGTGATTAGAAATAATGCTAAATATTTTACATCTGTATTTCTGAGTTGCAACTTAATTTTATTCAAAAACACCTATAAATAAGGGTTATTAGTCGACTTTGAATTTATTTTTACTTGTATAAATTTGTCTTATTGCAATTCTCAAATGTACATTTTAATTTATTCTATTTCTTAATTTTAACTTTTCTGAGTTATGACGCTTATTTATTCCAAAACACCTAAAAATAAGGATTATTTGGAATTTCAGCTTAAAAATTACATATACAAATTAATTAAAAAATTACCCTAATAGGTAATTTAATTATAATTGGACAGCTAATTCTCTACGACGCTTATCAATTAATGTAAACGTTAATTGAATACTGAATAGAATTAATGAAATGATTTGTCATGTGATTCCACCAATTAATCCTAAATATGAGTCATTGTTATTTGCTGCAATTGCAAAGCCAAGTCCTCATCAAATAATTCAAACAATGTTATTGATTACGTATAGTAGGTACATAATATATGAAACACCTTGTCATTGACCTGTTTTGAATGATTGAATTAATTGTGGTAAGAAAGCTAGTGTAGTAAATGCAGGGAACACAAATCCAAATATTAAAGTAGCTTCTTCTGGTACTTTAAATTTAAATGCTCCACTTACAGCAGCCCCATGTCCTAGATTGTATTCTGCAAAATATAGACCAATAAATATTGTACCAATTGCTCAAGTTGCTAAAATTCCTAAGTAACCATATAGTTTTTGTTCTGATGTAAATTCTCTTTTGTAGTAATATAACAGACCTGTCATAATACCATTAACAAATAATCCAATTCCATCAGCTACAATAACGTTTAAGAATAAATCATTTTGTTTTGCTGTAGCACCGTAAACAACTCATAATAAAATTCCAATGTGGAAAATTCAGAATGAAGTAAAGCTAACAGGTCCTGTTTTCTTATCTTTAAGTAATTTAACTAATTGTGGAACACTTAAAGAAATAACAAAGACTGCTGATAACCATAAAAATATATTATATGTAATATTCAACATATCTAAATAGTCTCCTTTGACTAAAGTTGCTTAAAATAAGCATATCCATTAAATTTTAAACTATTTTCTACAAAAGTAAAAAATATGTTGGGTTTTATAGAAAAATTATGTATGTAAAACTAAATTGCTTATTTCATCCATTTTTGATATGGAATTTTTCAGATAAAAAATGATATTTAATTCCTTGCTGTTATTAATCTTTAAAAAGATTAATATTAAATTAGGATAAAATAATACTTTTATCTATAAAAATAAATAAAAACAAAAAAGAGATATGAGAAAGCTAAAATTTTGAATACCACTTGTTTGTGGTGTTTTAACTGTTGTTTCTATCTCATCTGTAAGCATGGCTTGCAAAAGTTTTCAATCTGACAAAAATACAGATAAAAACAGCAGTAATGTTTCAAGAAAAGCTTCATGAATCTTTATTTAATTCGAAATACTTAAAACTGAATTGCGATCTAAGTTTTAAGCAACAAAACTTAATTATTTAAAAGAAATTTAATTAACTTTAATGAAACAAAAAATCACAATCATTGATTGTGATTTTATTTTTGCTTAAATTTAAACTTTTGAAACTACAATGTAGTTAATTACTAATTCTTTAGGTTCATTTGTAACAATCTTAAGTTTGTGTTTTGCATTTTTATCAATGTCAAAGCTTGATTGGTATAAAATAGCGTTTAGTGAAGCTGGTACTTTAGTTGTATTAGCATTTGCTTCAATTAATTTACCATCAACATAAACCTTAAATGATGATGAACCTTCGGCTTTTTTACCTAAAATAGTAATTGCATTACCTTCAAATTCAGCTTCAAAGTAATCACCTTGTGTGGTTGTTTTAGCAGCTGTATCATTTACTAATGAATGATAGTTTTCTGCATCGTTTTTAACTAAGTCTCATGAACCATAATATTTAATTTTATCTGTGTTTGAAGGAAGTAACTCAGTTGGATTTACACCGAATTTAGCTTTAAATCCTGCTAAACTTAAACCTTTCTTATTAGGATCTAATGTTTTACCATCGTAATCTCTTCTTTCCATTATTACTGAAAATAAGAATGTAGAACTTACCGGTTTAGATAATCATAGTTTTTGTTTAGCTTGTTTTTCTAAATCAAAGTAACCTTCATATAGAGTTTCTTCTAATCATGGTGTAGTTGGGTCTAATGAAGCTGTAATTTTTACATAGTTAGGTGATAAGTCTCTATGTTCTTCAGATCTAATAACTTCAAAGTAATCAATTGTTCTTGCTTTACGTTGCATTTGATCATTTCTTAAGAAGTATTGGAATGAAATTGCATTATTTTGTGTTTGATAATATGCATTTCATCATTCACCATTAATCATGTATTTAGGATCAGCTCAAGCGTTTGTGCTTATATCAACTGCACCTTTTCTGATTGTTCCATAATCTTTATCTGAAACTGGAACATCAGGTGTAATTCTGTTTACCTCTGCTAGATTTAAGTCTTTTAAATCATAAAATCTTGGTTGATATTGGAATTTTTCACCTTTAATCAAGTCTGCCACAGTTACTTCAGCTTTAAGTTTATCAGCAGCATAACTTGGTGCTAGAGAAGAGTCATCTAGATAGTATTTAACTTCACTGCCTGGTTTTTGTAATCAGTAGTTAAATTTACCTCCACCACTCTTGTTGTATCCAAAAATTTGAATGTTGTACATTTCATCTTTTGTAACGTTGAAGTTAAATAATTTAACTGTTGGATTTTGTCTAGTTCATGAAGCTGAACCTTTTTCTTCACCATTGATTAATACCTTCATAGAATCATCAGGTTGTGCTCAGAATTCAAATTCTCCTGTTTCAGGAGCTACATATTTCATATCTGCTTGAATTAATACGTTTGGAACTTGTCCAGCTCCTGATTTAGAAAAGTAATCTAATGTTCCAGTTCTAAAGCTTTGTGGCACTTTAATTGATTTGGCCAGTACATCAGCTGTTTTTGAAGCTTCTATCGCACTGTTTAAATCATTTACATTTGGAATTTGTTGATAAATTGTGTAAGTAGGTCTGTTTAACACACTTCTTACTTTTATTTTGAAAATGTATTTAGGTACATATAATACTGGTTTACCTTTTCAGTTACCCGGTGTAATTTCAATATCAAATTCATCAACTTGATCTAAGTTTTCTTTATTTGGTGAATAAGTAACTTTTTTACCGTTTTTAACTAATTTTCCACCTAATTTTGTAGTTGCAGGTACATTTGTTAAGTCAAATGTAAAGTTAGGATTTGTTGTAGCAATTCCTTTTTCAAAATCAAATGTGTAATCTTCAAATCCTGGAATTTCAAATGCAGGTTGATTATCTGAAGTATATTCAAATGTTTGTGTATCTGGTTTATATAGATAAATTCCTGTTGCATATAAGTTTCCAACATAATCCATTGCTGGTTTTGAATAAATTTCATCAAGAATTTGTTTTTCTCTTGATGCTGAACCAACTGTTGTTAATAGTGGGAATGCTTTTCTGTAATCAGGGTCACTAATTTGATCAAAGAATTGTCCGGCATAGTGTAAGTTTAATCCAAAGTGTTTTGATAAGTATCTTGTTGTTTCAAGTCCTTTTCAGCTGTATCCTTGGATTCCTGATGTTCTTACTCATTCTAAGAAGTTTAAAGGCCCTAGACCATAAATCATAGTTGCATATAATTGATATCAGTCCCCGCTTGCATGTCCTAATTTGTTTGTAGCATATGCGTTTGATAATTTAGCTCATCCACGTGTGTTTTCACCATCTCAGTTTAATAGGTTTCTGAATCTTAACTGATCGTTTAAGAATGATAAGTTAACTGTTGAAGGAATGTTTGTTCATGGGTGATCTTGTAAGTTGAATGGATCTTGGTATGCTTGGAAGTTGTGGTTAATTTCGTGATAGTTTAATCATGAACTAAATCCAAAATTATGCAATCCAGCAAAGTATTCTTTAGCAGCATTTCTTGCAGCATATAAGTTAGCTCCACCACCTCAAGCAGCAGCTCCACCTCAAATATCGTCTGAATAGTTTAATGAAAGTCTTGGGTCATTAAAGTTATTTCATAGTTGTGATAATGAATAGAAATCATTTCATTTCTTCATTACTAAACCAGGATATTTAAAGTTATCAACTGTTAATCCAGCAACAGCTCTTATATCTTTATCAGAATCAAATGGAACTATCATAGCAGCATAGTTGTTTTGGAATACTGCTGTAGGTGCTGAAATTTCGTTTGATTTTAGTTTGTTAACTTGATTATTTCAGTCTTCTTCTGTAGTAATTCCGTATTGATAGAATAATGTTTCTACAGCACCTTTAATCGTGAATTTAAGGTCAATAGGTGTATTTTGTCTGTCAAAAACTGTGTGGTTAACAGCAAATGAAACCGTTCCACCAAAAGGAGAAGCAATTTTAATTGTTGGATTAGCTAATAAATCAGCTAATTTGAAATTGAATGTAGATTGCAAGTATGGGTATCTATTACTAATTCTACCTGAGTTGTCAAATGCAAAGTTGTTTCAGTAGTTTCTGTTGATTGTGAATGTTAGTCAATCCATTCTATCACCATAGAAATCTGACTTGTGGTCATTAACATATTGTTTTAGTGTATCAATGTACTCCTGGTTAATTTTAATTTCAATAATTTCAGCTGCTGGA